>JAGIAB010000030.1 GCA_017745135.1 Flavisolibacter sp. | reverse complement strand
ACACAGCACGAATGTCTACAGAAATAGTGCGGTTCAGATCTTTATCAAAAGCCAGTTTATGACTTAAGGCTTCATAGTTACCATCGAAAGCCAGGCCAATTAACTCTCCGTTGGCATTCATAACAGGCGAACCGGAGTTACCACCTGTTATATCGTTTGAACTAATAAAGCCAACAACCAGATCATTCCTTTTTGCATCTTTATATTGACCGAAATCCTTTGAACGGGCAGCCTTCAAAAAGTTCTGGGGCAAATCAAATTCGTAATCACCAGGAATATATTTAGCCAGCATTCCGCTCATGGTGGTTTCGTAATCATAATGAACCGCATCCCGTGGATTGTAAGATGCCACCTTGCCATAACTCAAGCGCATGGTGAATGTAGCATCCGGGTACATTAGTTTCTTCGGATCCATTTCCATAATACCTTTCAGATACAAACGCCCCCACTCATTATTTTTTGTTGTGAACTGCTGGTACAAAGGAGCATATTTACTTGCATAATTCTTAAAGAAAGTGCTGGCAAGATTGTAGGCCAGGTCTTGCTGCAGAACAGTGGCATCTGGTCTTGCAACAAAATCATTCCATTTTTTATCATCAAGGATGATGGTGTTTTGGAAAATGGCCTGCGCATACTTTTGATAGGTCACCGCCTGATCCAACGGACCGTATTCATTTCTTATGGCTTCATATAACCCTTGCGGTTGTTGATTTTTAGGAATATCGGTATAGTACATCTGTAATACAGCGCCAACAATATTTTGGTCGGAGAGCCTGTTTTCAGACTTCAAAAACTCCTGGCGTGCTTCAGTTGCGGCTGCTACCGCTTTTTTAATAGCATCAGTTGAAGTGCCCGGCTTTGTCAATGCAGTTTCCACACTTTGCAGGGACGCAGCAAATGCCAGCAAAGGAGAGCCGAAAATTCCCTCATTGATATACATTCTGTGCATTGCATAAGGCCTCCATGCATCGTAAGCCGCCTTCAGATCATTGAAAATATTCTGGAATTCAGGTTTGCCCTGCGCCCATTTCATAAACGCTTCTTCCTGTTTCTTTTTTTGGCCGTACACATCGTATTTCAACAACTGTTCTGTCTCGCCTTTATAAAACTTCCAGTAATTGGCAATGCTTGCATAGTCCGATGCGAGTTGAAGTTTAATAGCAGGATCTTTTTTCATTTCCCCGAACATATATTTCAAACGCATGTCGCGAAGCTTAACCAGGGTTGGATTATTAACTTCTGTTGACAACTGAACACCTAATGACGATTCGTAGCGGTTGGTGCTGCCGGGGTAACCGTAGATCAAACTAAAATCGCCTTCCTTAACTCCTTTCAATGAAATGGGTAAATACCATTTTGGTTTTAAAGGCTTGTTATCAGCGCTGTAGTCGGCGGGACTTCCATCCGGAGCCCCGTATACACGGAAAATTGAAAAGTCTATCGTATGACGAGGCCACTCCCAATTGTCGGTATCTCCACCAAACTTTCCAAGGGCCTCAGGCGGTGTTCCAACCAATCTTACATCAGTATACCTTGCATAAACAAAAGCAAGGAACTGGTTGCCTTTGAACAAAGAACTAACACTGGTGCGAATGTGTTTAGACGGATCACTCATTCTTGCATTGATCGCTGCAAGCACCTGGCTTTGACGACTTACTCTTTCCTGGCCGGTTAATCCCTGTAAAGAGTCTAATACCAGCTTGGTCACATCTTCAATCTTTGTCAAAAATTCCACATACAAGCGTTGCGTGTAACCGGGAATTTCTTCTCCCATACTTTTTGCGTAAAAGCCGTCTTTTAAATAATTGTGTTCAACTGTACTGGCGCCTGCAATCACATCATAACCGCAGTGGTGGTTGGTAAAGATCAAACCCTGTTGGCTAACCACCTCTCCGGTGCACCCTCCATTGAAAATCACAATCGCATCTTTCAAAGATGCCTTATTCAAACTGAATAACTGTTCCTTTGTAAGCTTCAACCCTTTCTTCACCATATCATTGTACACCTGCTGGCCAAGCAATAACGGAAGCCACATCCCTTCATCGGCCAGGGCCTTCAGCGAAAGGCTTACAAAAAGAAATAAAACAATAAATGCTTTTCTCATGGTTATATTTTTTAAGAATGCCGCAAAGCTACGGCGGAGTGAAAATTAATTCAGGACATAAATCATATGCAAGAAATAAATCCCGAAAAGAAGGCTGGTTGAAAAACTGTTAAGTTTGACCGATTAGCATAAACTAATTTACCGAATCAATTTTTTCGTACCGGCTCATAAATTCCTGTACATTTACAGACCTTATGTCCTTTGCGGCCCACAAGCATACAATACTTTACGCTGAAGACGACCTGGACGATCTTTTTATGATTCGCCAGGCCTTTGAACAGTTTGACGGCGCTACCCAATTGGTTCATACAAGCAATGGTTTTGAAGCGCTGGAACAATTGAACAAGGCAAAAGCTGAAAAAAGTCTTCCCTGCCTCATCATACTTGACATCAATATGCCTGGCATGAACGGCCGTGAAGCGTTGATCCGCATCCGGCAGTCAGAGGATTTTAAAGACATACCGGTTGTGTTGTTCACTACCTCTTCAAGTGACCTAGATAAAGCTTTCGCAAAAAAATGGAGAGCAGAATTTATTACCAAACCCCTGGTTTACTCCGAACTGGAAAAACTGGCAAAGCGCTTCGTATCCCTCTGCACGGCTTCGGTTTCGGAAAGGGCCTGATTAAAGACTGATGTATTGTTGTAAATGATCGATGGTTTCCTGCTGCATGGCAATGGTTTCTTTTACCACGTCGCTCATGGATATAATACCCTTTAATTCAGCACCAATAAATACGGGAAGATAGCGTATGTTTTGAGTGGTCATTAATTGTCTGCAATATTCTATAGAGTCTTTCGGAGAAACGGTGGGAAGATTTGTAGTCATGATTTCCTCAACAAGAGTTGTAGTTGAGTTTCTGCCTTTTAAGGCTACTTTTCTTGAATAATCCCTTTCTGTAACAATACCAAGATAATTTCCCTGGACATCGGTTACCACTACTGAACCGATGTTGTTCTCAGCCATGAGCTTTAAAGCGTCAACCACTGCTGAATGGGATATTATGGTTACCGTTTCAGGTTTGCGGGAAAGAATGTCTTTTACTATAGTCATATAGCGAGGCTTTTTGTGGTTTTAAATTACAAAATAAATGTGTAGCAATCACCTTTATTTTCTAACGACACCCCCTGAAATTGAATGGGTTTTACTGAGCATTGACCAAATTTTTCAAAGCACACTTATCCATTCCGGAAAAAATTTCAACGGAAGCATTGTACAGCCTGCATCAACGGGCATACTACTTGTATAAGAGAGTTTGTATTAAAAAATGGCAAATCAATTAAAAATTTAAAAAGCTATCTATGAAAAAGATATTCTTATCAGCAGTTTTAGCGGCAAGTAGCTGGGCGTTGTTTGCACAGGATACTACGAACCAAAGCACCAATCAAAACAACAGCAACACTACTCCCGATCAGCAGATGAATTCAAGCACCAAACAAAACAACACCAATTTAAATAACGCAACAAATCAGAACACTACATCTAACCAGATGTACAACACTACTACAACATCTAATTACAACGCCTATGGTATTCCTAATTATGTTCAGATGAATTTCCAAACCCAGTATCCAAATGCCTCCAATCTGACCTGGACGGCTCCAACGGCCAACTGGTATCATGGTTATTTTTCAGATGCAAACGGCAGATACACGCATGTTTACTACAGCACTGACCCTTATTACAATGTGAAATATTATCCTGAAAGGGTAATAGGCTATACAGTATCACTTCCTGTTTTACAAACCTGGGTTCCTGATGCAGTGGTCACTACAGCAAGTAATTTGTACAAACAGAACCTGTACGACATTGCTGCCATGAAAGGAAACAACAATACGGAAATGTATGTTGTACGTGTTTCGGATAACAACGAATTAAAGAGCATGTATATGGATGCCAATGGTACTGCAGTAACAGACTATATCCGCACAGAGGAACAAGCAAATACAACTAACACCAACAGTACAATTTCTACCGATACCAATGCAACAATGGACAACAATTCAATGAACAACAGCACTGATAACAGCTCAATGAACAATGCGAATACGGATGCCAAAGTAAAGACGAAAACAAAAATGAGCGACGGTTCAGAAATTAAAACAAAAACAAAAGAAGGTAAAACAAGAACAAAGGCAAGCGGATCAACAAACAACAATAGTCAACAGTTTTAATAACTGAGTATGGATGTAAAGCCCGGGTCATTTGATCCGGGTTTTTTATTGCAGGTTGTTAAGAAGCATTAACGATCACGGGGCTGGTTTAACTAAATCTTACCGAAGGGAGATTAATCATTCACCTCTTTTTTTATTCTGAAAATTTCAGAACGCTACAAACCTCGTTCGCCATTCTTTTATGAAAAAACAAATTTTACTCTTTGCCTCTGTGGTCATCAGTGCCATTAGCTTCGCTCAATCAAAACCTTCTTTTGGTATTCGTGCAGGCGTTACTTCATCCAGCATGAAAGGCGATGCGGTTAACAGCTTGCAAAACCTTTTGGATTATACCAATGGCGGCGTTACCACATCAAACCACACGGGTTTTTTTGGAGGTGTTAATGCATCTATTCCTGTCAGCGAATTAATATCAGTTGAGCCCGGGGTTTATTATACTCAAAAAGGTTACGAGATGAAAGGAAAATTGAACTTAAAAGGAGTTGAATTTCTTGGCGCTAATGCACAGGCTAAATTGAGTTCTCACTATGTTGATATTCCTGTTTTGCTGAAACTTAATTTTAATGGCCTGCAACTGTTTGCCGGCCCTCAGGTTTCTTACCTGACAAAGGCCGATCTAAGAACAACAGCAGGTGCTTTAGGTTTTAATGTGCTGGATAAAACCATGGATGCCACGGATCAACTGAATCGCTGGGATGCTGGTGTAACCGGTGGTATTGGATACCAGTTCCCAAATGGATTTAATATCTCTGCTTCTTACGATCATGGTTTATCTAAAGTAGACGCCAATCAGAACTTCGATTCATATAACAGGAGCTTTAAAGTAGGAGTAGGATTCAATTTCTAAGAAAAAACTTTACTTGCAACAGTCACACTTCAGGTGTGACTGTTATTTTTTCTTTTATTACTACCACAGGGCTGAAAATTTGTTTACATTCATCAGTCCAATGAACCCTTACCAGCCATATTCCATTTTTCCTCTTGGCGACTCTGCATTAACCATTGATTTTGGTAATATTATTAATGAGGACATCAATCAAAAAGTTCTCCGGCTTTTTCATCATCTAAAAGCAATTGCTGACGAAACAATCATTGACCTGGTACCTGCCTACAGTTCTCTTACGATATATTACGATGTAGTTTCTTTTTACAGTCCTGAACAAACTGCTTTTGAAACAATGGCAGACAGGCTTGAGCAACTATTTTCAAAGGCTTCAAATATCAATGCACAAAAAACTAATTTTTTTGAAATACCGGTTTGCTATTCAAAAAAATTTGCTATCGATATAGAATATCTCTCCGAACAGAGTGAGATACCTGTGGAAGAGATCATTCACATTCACACCTCAAAAACCTATAAAGTGTACATGCTGGGTTTTTTGCCAGGCTTTACCTACATGGGAAAAGTGGACGACCGGATAGCTATTGAAAGAAAACCGGTGCCTGTTAAATTGTTTGCCGGTGCTGTGGGCATTGCCGGAAAACAAACAGGCATTTATCCCGTGGAATCACCCGGCGGATGGCAGATCATTGGAAGAACGCCAGTGAAAGTATTTAATAAAGAAGACCGTAACCCCGTGTTATTTCAGCCGGGCGATGAAATAAAATTTTACCCGATAACAGAACATGAGTTTGAGAATTACCAGGCAAGGCGTACTTGATACGATACAGGATTTGGGAAGATACGGCCATCAGTATCTTGGTATCAATTGCAATGGAGCAATGGATCAATTCTCTATGCAATTAACCAATGCTTTAATTGGAAAAGAATTAAATGCACCGGTATTGGAAATTCATTTTCCTTCCTCGCAAATCCAGTTTGAAAAAGAAACGGTCATCTGCATTGGCGGTGCTGATTTTTATCCAACAATCAACGACCAACCGGTCCCCCTGCATCATCCGATTGTTGTTTCAGGAAAAAGTCTTCTCAAGTTTGAAAAATTGCAAAGTGGTGCAAGATGCTATTTATCGATACTAAACGAATTGCAATTAGATAAATGGATGAACAGCTATAGCACAAACTTGAAATCAGGCACAGGTGGATTTGAGGGGAGAAATTTATTAAAGAGTGATGTCATCCTTTTTAAAAACGGCCTCAATTTTTCGAACCTATTAAATGGAAAAGATTTTATAGTGTTCCCGTGGAAGGCAAGTGATACGGTGGATACAAGAAATGAAATTGAGTTTTTAATTGGCAGCGAATGGCATTGGCTGACGAAAGATTCACAGGATTCCTTCCAGGAGCAATGGTTCCAGATCACCAATGAAGCCGACCGCATGGGCTATCAACTGGCAGGGCAGAGCCTGGAACAAAAAACCAAGGAGCAATTGGTTTCCTCAGCAGTTTGTTTTGGTACGGTGCAGTTACTTCCCAACGGGCAATTAATTATTCTTATGGCAGATCATCAAACCGCCGGTGGATATCCAAGAGCAGCTTACGTAATCTCAGCTCATCTTCCTATTCTTGCACAAAAAAAACCCAACGATGTTATCAAATTCAAAATGACTTCGCTGGAAGAAGCTGAAAGAAAAATCATTGCTCAAAAAAAATATTTACATCAATTGCAATTTGCTTGTAAATTCAGAATGGAGGAATTTTTACATGCTCATTTGTGACCTCAATTGCGATATGGGTGAAGGTATTGGTAACGATGAGGCCATCATGCCCTATATAACTTCAGCAAATATTTCATGCGGATTTCATGCCGGCAATGGAGATACGATTCGTGAATCCATAGCTCTTGCTCTCAGACACAACGTTCGTATTGGCGCTCATCCCTCCTTTCGCGATAAAGAAAATTTTGGAAGAAAGGAAATGCATCTCGATCCGGACAAACTCTATGCAATTGTATTGGAACAATTGATAAAAATGGATCTTATTGCAAAAGAAAAGGGAGCAAAGCTCTATCATGTAAAACCTCATGGCGCCTTGTATAATATAGCTGCAAAAGATGCCGGGATAGCCGGCACCATTGCGCTGGCAATAAAGGATTTTAATGAAGACCTGGTTTTATACGGCTTAAGCAACAGTTGTTTAATTAGCGAAGGCAAAGCACTTGGTTTACAAACTGCCAACGAAGTTTTTGCCGACCGCACTTACCAGAAAGATGGAAGCCTGACACCACGTTCACACAATAATGCCCTGATTGAAGATGAAGAACAATGTCTTCAGCAGGTAATGCAAATGATCACAAAAGGAACAGTTACCACAACATCCGGAAAGATCATCCCAATTGCTGCCGATACCATCTGTATTCACGGCGATGGAAAGTATGCGGTAAGCTTCGCTAAAAAAATTTTTGAAGCCTTAAAACAACCTTCACCTGAAACAATTTAAGCTCAGTTGATTCAATTATAAATCACTTTCAATACTCTCCAATGAAAATTGCACCCGATAAATGGAAACATTTTTTTGCAGGCATTGTAATGGGTGCAGTACTGCAAGCTTTCTTTTTGTTTTTATTGGATGCCCATCTTGGTCTGACTATCGTTCTTGCATTATTTTTTTCCGTTGCAATTGGCTATGGCTTTGAATTGTTCTCAAAGTTTACAGGCAAAGGTCATTATGATATAATGGATGCCGTAGCTACTGTTATTGGAGCTATACCTGGAATAGGAGGAGTCGTTCTCATTCATCTTACCTAATCTCTGCAATAGTTCTGTTTGGTTTAAAAATTGCAAGCCGTACTAACGGAAATACTCAATAGATGAAAGCTAAGAAAGAAACGAGAACAACTATTCGCACAAAAAAAAATGAAAACCACTGCCCCGTTCCCCAGGGGACTTTAATAATTATTGGAGGCAAAGAGAATAAAGGTGAAGATGCTCCAGACAACAAAAAAAAGCCTCCCGATTTCATTAAGCTGCAGGTGCTGGAAGCATTCAAAGATGCTACGCATAAAAAAGAACCCGTTATTGAAGTAGTGACTACTGCAAGTGGTGAAGGAGCGGAATCTTTTCAGGACTATCAAAAGGTTTTCGAAAAGATCGGAATTACCAATGTCGGACATATTCATCACAACTCCAGAGAAGAAGTTCTTTCGGACCCGATGTTGGAACGACTTAAAAATGCAGATGGTGTTTTTTTCTCAGGCGGCGATCAGTTAAAACTTACCGGCTTTTATGGAGGCACTGATTTTTTAATCTATCTGAAACAGAGATATATCAACGAGCAATTAGCAATCGGAGGCACCAGTGCAGGAGCAATGGCTATGTCCACTCCAATGATTTATGCAGGTAACGAAGACGTACAGGAACTGGGTGGAGAAATTAAAATTACTACGGGCCTTGAATTTTTAAAGGATGTTTGCATTGATACACATTTTGTGCACCGTGGCCGTTTTGTACGTATGGCCCAGGTAGTAATCACCAATCCAACCTGCATCGGCATTGGTTTAGAAGAAGACACTGCAGTGGTTATTAAAAATGGTCTTGAAATGCAGGTGATAGGTACGGGCCTTGTTATCATTATTGAAGGTTTTGGAATAAGAGATAGCAGCATCAAAGAATTTTCAGAAGATAAACCTGTTACAGCAAGAGACCTTCGCGTTCACTTATTAGCGGATGGCGCCACGTATTTAATACCGCAGTTAAACCCTCCGCATAAATGATTGTACGTTTATTGTGGGAGTAATTTTATTTAGTCCTCAGCATTACTACTATCAACGCCTGTTGTGCCTGTCTCGCCTTTAGGCGATGATCACTCGCTGCATCGTTCGGTATCCCGATAGCTATCGGGACTATTCTCCAATGCTTGGGCTTCTGCACTTATCTTTATTCTTCCATGAAGGTAAGAGCCAAAACTTCAGTCGTTCATTTTGCGGAACTACTTCGCGAGTCTTTAACGGAGCTGTTGAAGAACGACCCTTTACGCATGGCCGGCGCCACTGCTTTCTTTACCACATTTGCCTTGCCTCCCATACTTGTCATCATCATTCAATTCCTGAAATTGATCCTGGATCCCGACAAGGTGCGATCACAATTATTTCGAAGTCTTGAAAACATTGTAGGGCCTGAAGCAGTTGATCAGCTGGTTGATGTATTGCTGGCACTTCGTAAACTGGCAACCAACTGGTGGATCATTGTTGGCGGTTTTATTTTTTTACTTTTTGTCGCCACTACACTTTTCAAGATCATTAAAAGTTCCATCAACCAGGTTTGGAAAGTAAGGCCGGTTCATCGATTGGGCTTTGCCAAAACCATGAAATCAAGACTGCAATCCATTGCCGTCATCCTTATTGCAGGTTTGCTGTTTGTAATTGGTTTGTTAGCCGAAGGCCTGCAGGCCTTTCTGGGCAACTATATTTTTGAAGTATCTCCGGCACTTTCTTTTTATTTCAATTCAACGTTGAATTATATCACTTCCATTATTATCGTCACTCTTTGGTTTACCGCTGTATTCCGTTATTTGCCCGATGGCAAACCGGAATGGAGAGTAGCTTTTGCCGGCGGGCTTCTTACGGCTGTTTTGTTCAATATAGGCAAGATCATTTTGCACTGGCTTCTTTCGTACAGCAATATCAACACGGTGTACGGAACTTCCGCATCTATTGTTTTACTTCTTTTATTCGTGTTTTACTCAGCTCTTATTTTATACTATGGCGCAGCCTTCACAAAATGCTGGGGTGTTCAAACCGGACATCCAATTATACCGCTGCCTCATGCCATGCATTACCGCATAATGGAAGCAGAGGTTGAAACTAAAAAAGCTGACTGACCTGTTTAACGAATACATTCGTGCCATGAAGCCTGCTTCTGTAAACGACATCAAACAAAAATTAAAAGAAACCGACAAGAAAGAGCTTATTGAGATCTGCCAGCGGCTGGCCAGGTTTAAAAAAGAAAACAAAGAACTGCTTACTTATTTATTGTTTGAAGAGGATGACCTGCCAGGCTATATAAAAAACGTGAAGGAAGAAATCGATGAAGGTTTTTTACAGGTAAATGTTTCCAGTGTTTATTTCGCCAAGAAGACGATTCGAAAAGTGTTGCGTATTGCCAATAAACACATCCGCTATACCGGAAGCAAAACTGCAGAAGCAGAAATCTTATTGCACTATCTTACCAATTTCAAAGGCCTGAACTTACATTGGCAAAAGAGCACTGCTTTGGTAAATTTATACAAGGCACAATTAAAGAAGATCGACACCGCAATTGCAACTATGCACGAAGACCTTCAATACGATTATAAGCGGGAACTGGAGCGATTAAAAATATAAAAGACTGTCGTCCTTATTTTTTCTTTTTACCAGCTTTCTTTTTTGCAGTGCTTTTTTTCTTTGCGGCTTTTTTAGTTGATGAAGTCTTCTTCAACTTCTCTTTCTCAGCTTTCGCCTTCTCCCTTTCATCAATCTTTTTGTTATGTTTGATGACATCCCAATATTCCTTACCATACTGTACAAAAATTTCTCCTCCGGCAGGAATATCTTTCACAGCCTCAATATAAACACGCATAGTATCCATTTCGGCTATATAACGGCAGTTATTGGTAATACCCTTTACCCTGGTCATGCCTTGCGCATCATTAGCATACCGGGCAAGGTGTTGAGGAGTTGTCCTTGCATCAATCACATTTTTGCGGTTGATGTAATAGATATAACCATTGCGCCCTTCGTCGATATCAACGTCTTTCCATGTTGTTTTTTTCCCCTTATATTCTACAATGCGTGTTCCTTTGGGTATGAGTTTCTTTGTAAACAATCCTTTACCCGAATCAGGTATGGTTGAACGTTTTACAACAAGCTGCTTTTCCAATAATGCCATGTCAAATCAATTAGCGGGCGAAGATAGGGTGAACTATCATCCAATGCGAGTTGATTGAACAAGAAATTTCGTTTTGTGCTGTTAAGGTGAAATGCGTGGCTATTACAATAAGGGCCCAGTCTTAACTTCTTAGGGAAAATAGGTCTTTAAAATGGATTGCAATTTTTCCGGAGTCAGTGGCTTGGTTTCAAAACCGGAAACGTCGGATATTTTGCTGGCTTTTGACCTGTCATCAGGATTAAGCGATGTGGTAAGCATTACGATAACCACATTCGCCTTGCGTTGCCGATCGAGACTTGAATATTGTTCAAGAAACTCCCATCCATTCATAGCCGGCATGTTAATATCAAGAAGGATCAAATCCGGCGAAGCAGGACTGCCATTTTCAGAAGCGTTTTCAAGATAACTCAAAGCCGACTGTCCGCTTTCCGCCACTTCAATTGTTTCGGCGCAATTCACATCTTCCAAAATCATTTTGTTCAGGAAGTTGGTGGGTTCATCGTCGTCCACAAGCAAAACGCAGTTCAATTTTTTCATTAGTTGTTGTTTTCAAGAATGGTGAAATGAAAAGAGCTTCCTTCACCGGGCCTGGAATTTACCCATATTTTTCCGCCGTGAAGTTCAACTATTTTTTTACAATGCGAAAGTCCAATGCCGGTCCCTTCATACTCACTGCGTGAATGAAGCCGCTGAAAAATCACAAATATTCTTTCGTTGTGTTCTTCAGCTATACCAATTCCATTGTCTTTAACACTAAACTCCCAACCACCATTTATAGGTTGTGAGCAGATCTGAACTTTTGGCGCCACCTCTTTCTTTCGAAACTTAATGGCATTTGAAATAAGGTTTTGAAACAATTGCTTCATCTCAGTTGAATAGCCATTAACCACCGGAAGATTTTCTTTTTGGATCTCAACCTGGGATTCCTGAATAGCGGTGTGCAAATCAGCAATCACGTTTTCAATTAATTCATTACAATCGATTGTCTTTAACTCTTTTTGCCTTCCAATCCTTGAATAATCCAAAAGGTCTGTAATCAGGGTCTTCATCCTTTCAGAACCCTGTTGTATAAAGAAAAGATATTTTTTGGCTAAATCATCCAGTTGACCGCTATATTGTTTTTGAAGCTGGGATGAAAAACTGTGCACTGTTCGCAACGGTTCCTGCAAATCATGCGAGGCGATGTAGGCAAATTGCTCCAGCTCCCGGTTCTTTTGGCGCAGCTCCCTGTTCTTTAATTCAAGGCTGGCTTCATGTTTTTTAAGCAGTTCATCCTGTTGCTTGCGTGTGGTAATATCGGTAACCATAGCAAGAGCTCCTCTATAAACGCCATTTTCATCCACCACCGGGTTGGTGGAAACATACGTCCATACCTCCTTACCATTTTTTGAGCGGAATATTAATTCATGGTGCTCGGCCATCCCGGCCTTTCTTCGTTTGATCTGTTCTGATACATATTCGATTTCAGTTTCATCCACCAGGTCATACGCCAGTTTCCCCGTTAGTTCCTCTGCAGAATATTCCAGCATCTCGCACATTTTCCTGTTCACAAAAACAGTATAGTTGTTTTCATCAATCAACCAGATACCTTCCTGCGCTGTTTCCACTATCTGCCGGTAGCGCCTTTCGCTATTAACAGTTTCCTGTTCTGCTTTCTTTCTGACACTTATATCCTGGATAGCACCTATTATTCTTACCGGCTTGCCCAGGTTATCTTTTAATACATACGCCCTGTCAAGAGCAGTACCCCATTCGCCATCCGTTTTTATATATCGAAATTCATCCTGCCACGACTCAATGCCGCTACGTCTTATTGACCTCAGACGCTCCACTACTTTATCTTTGTCATCCGGGTGTAGCTTCATCGTCCATTCATTTAAAGCAGGAACGCCCTTTTCCGGATTAAAGTTGAATGCTTTGAAGAAATTTTTATTCCACCAAACTTCTTCAGTGGTTAGATCCCAATCCCAAACCAGATCATTGGTAGCTTCAGATAAGCTGTGAAAACGTTTATTGAATTTTTTGATCTCATAGTCTTTTTGCACCCGTTCTGTAATATCCTGTATGATCCCAAAAAGTTTATTCAACTCACTGGTTTCATCAACCGTAACATTCACCTGCGCAAAAATATATTTGACAGTTCCATCAATGATAAAGCGACATTCCAGAGAGAAAGCTTTAGAATTTCTCAAACACTCATCAAATTGTGAAAGAGCATCATTTTTGTCGTCCGGATGAATGTGTTGTATTACCGTATCTAAGGAAGGAGTAAAATCAGAACGATCTTTCCCGAAAATAACATACAACTCATCAGACCATGATATCTTATCTGTTTTGAAATCCCATTCCCAGTTTCCAAGTTTTGCAATGTGTTGTGACTGGTTTAAACCTTCGTCCATAGAGCTTAAGTTATCACGCATGATAACAAGAGATTTTCCCAGCACATCCTCATCACTCAAAGGTTCGAAAGGCACTTCATAGTTTCGCTCCCCTACATTCTTTGCAAAAAAAGCTGTATAGCGCAACCGGTCAGATAAATTATTGACTGCAGCAACCATTTCACCGATTTCATTCTGTTGGTACTTGTATGTGATTTTATCGGTTACACCTAAGGCCAATCCATCCACAATGGACTTTATCTGCTTAATGGGCTTGACAATTATCCCGGTTAAATATTTAGAAAGGATGACACTAAGAAAAACAATACCTATAATAGAAGATAAAATAATGATCCAAAGTTTTTTAAAAGCTGCTTCCAGCATTTCCTCTTCTTCAATTTTGATCAACCGTTCTTTAGATACGATGAGACAAAGTGTGTTTGTAACAACATCGGTTTGGGGGATGACTGTATTTAAGATAATTTCTTTTGCGGTGGACTGTTGTAAAGGATTGTCATAGTCCGCTGGACTTTGAAGTAATTGCATCACTTTTTTTTGTGCTGCTAGTATGGTGTCGCATGAAACAAGAACTGACTCCAGGCTGTCAGCATTTTCAGGACTTAGCCATTTGTCCGAAAGTTGATAGAGGTTGGTTTTAATTTGTTGATAGCGGCTACTATGGATCTTTAAAAGCGAATCTTTATCATTTTGCATGTCTTCTAAATAAACCCAATTGGTGGAATATATTTTTGAATGCAGCATGATGTTATGCAAATCCTCAAGCCGTTTTATAGAAGGATCGACAACTGTGGCAATATGCAAGGCCATTACCCGGGTTTTGTAGACAGTGGCCATTACCACAAAAGCGGTTAAGAGAAACAGGAATCCAAACAGAAGGAAGCTGGAATAAATGCGGAGTTTTATGCTAAAACCCTTTTTTTTGTTTTTAATGAGCGTCATGCTTTAGGATTAGGATACTATGAAAGTTGAGCTACTTCCTTTGGCGCCTGTATTTTCGATTGGATCCAGGCAGACAATAAGCAACCTTTGCCCGGAGCGGAATCAATAATGAGGCTGCCGTTGAACAATTTTACCCTGTTGCTGATGTTGTAAAAACCAACTCCATTTCTTTTGGCAGAAAGGTCAAATCCTTTTCCATCATCACTAATGGAAAGCTCGACCCCTTCCGAATTATTCGTCAACTGTATGTGTACATTGGATGCTTTTGCATGCTTCAGGATGTTATTCATCTGCTCCTGGATGATGCGGTATAGCACCGTTTTTTGTTCTTCATTTAAAAATTCTTCGTTAAGATCAACAGTGCTTACCTCAATGTTCAGAGCAGTAACGACCTGAATATCTTTTACCAAAATATTTACTGAAGGCACCAATCCCAGCTCCCGTAAATTGCTGGGAAGGATCAATGCCCTGGAAAGCTTTCTTACTTCTTCAATAGCAAGCGTTGCATTGTCCAGGCATCTCGATACAAGATCTTTTCGCAATTCATCATGACCCAAAATAAATCCGAGATTGATTTTTATAGCAGTAAGTATCTGGTTAATGTTGTCATGCAACTCTTCGCCAATGATCTTTCTTTCATGCTCCTGTGCATTTAAAACCGCCTCAATCATTTGCTGGTTTTTCTGATCCAGTTCTTTTTCCAGTCTTATTTGTTCAGTAATATCATTCACCTGTATTTGCAAAGCTGTTCTTCCAAAATAATTGATGGGATAACTGGTGAACTCAATGATCATTTCTTCACCATTCTTTTTATAATGGCTCCACAAGTCTCTTGGAGGATTGGTAGGCAAAGCCATCAAAGAAAAATCGCTGCAATGTTTTTGAATATCGTTTAAGGAAAGTTGCAAAAATTCATTTCGTGTATATCCATATTTTTTAATTGCCGATTCATTAACTTCCAGTATCTGCAACGTCTCCCTATCGGTAATCCACATTGGAAAAGGATTTTTGTAAAAAATCTGGCGGTATTTTTCCTCTGATGCCAAAACCTGTTCTTCAGCTTTTTTTCTTTCAATGCTGTAGCGAATGGATTTGACCAGGAAGTGTGTATTGAATTCTCCTTTTACCAAATAGTCCTGCGC
>JAGIAB010000309.1 GCA_017745135.1 Flavisolibacter sp. | reverse complement strand
TCATGAAACTACAATCACTCTTGCTATTCTTTGCAGTACTGTTCACCGTTTCAGCCAGCTACGCACAAAATCAAAACACTTCTAAAAACAATCTTTACATCGACGTGCATTATTTACCAGACGGTAAAGTAAAGTTTGAAGATGTGGCAGCAGCTCATGCTAAAGACCTGGCAACTGAATCCAAATATGGTGTTCAGTTCCTTAAGTATTGGGTAGATGAATCCAAAGGAATAATATACTGTCTTTCTTCGGCTCCCGATACTGCAGCCATCACCAGTACACACCGCGACGCACATGGCTTATTGCCCCAAACAATTTATAAAGTAGAAGACGGTGCCGAGGCTGTTGCCGACAAAAACAAAACCTTCTTCCTCGACATCCATCAATTGGGTGCGGGTAATGTAACAGCGGCAGATGTTGAAAAAGCACATCAAAAAGATTTAGCCGTTCAGAAAAAATATGGCGTCAGTTTTATCAATTATTGGGTAGATGTAAAGACGGGAACCGTTCTTTGTTTATCACAAGCAAGTGATGCATCGAAGGTGCTTGCAACGCATAAAGAAGCACATGGGCTGGTACCTGTATCTATAACTGCTGTAAAACAGGGAGAATAAAAAAACAAAGCATTATCAAGCCATAAGTTTAAATCCCGGGCTACTTAAATCCCGGGATTTAAACTTTGTGTTTTAAACAAACCGCGTTTCTACATTCACTCCTTTCAACAAAGTTTGATACACTACACAATATCTTTCTGTAAGTTTTTTGAGAGACGCCATCTGTTCGCTTGTAGCATTTGAATCCAGCTCAAATGTTAAGCGTATATTTTGAAATCCAACTGGAACCTCTTTTGAAACACCCAATGTGCCTTTGAAATCCAAATCACCTTCGGCTTTAATCATTCCATCCCTTATATCAACGCCAATAGCTGTAGCTACTGCTTTTAGGGTAACACCTGCGCATGCTGCCAGCGCTTCTAACAACATGTCACCCGAACAGGCAAGCATGCCGGTTCCACCTGTGGCCGGATGAAGTCCGGCTTCAACCAATGCACGACCGGTATCTACCTTACAGGATATGCCTTCGCCAACCTTTCCCTGAGCTTTAAGTGTGATAACTGCGGATTCAGGATAGTTACGATACTTCTCCTTAAGAGGTGTTTGCATGTTTTTTAATTCTTCGGCATTCATAGGATACAAGTTAGTTGAAATTGCTGCAGCCTGCTTTTTTATAAAAGATTTTTTTTGCAACCAAATAGTTGCACTTATATTTGCAACCGAATAGTTGCATTAATATGAGACGAGGCGTTTACCGGGCAATAGCCGGCCCGACAAGAGGGGCCATTTTATCAAAGTGCTGAACGAATGCGAACTGGTAAAGGCAGGAAGAGAAATCTATCACTACGGAAACGATAAAAGGAAGCAGACGAATAGTTGACTACTTCAATTTGGAATCAAAAATTCAATCAGCTTGATGCTGTATCAAAAAACGCTAAAACCAAAAAAACATGATCATCAACAAAGAAACCATCTATACTAAAGATGCGGCCAACAAAAAAATTAAAGTCACAAGGGAATTTGAGGCTCCTGTTAAACAGGTTTGGAAAGCATGGACGGAAAGAGAATTGCTGGACCAGTGGTGGGCACCTAAACCATGGAAAGCAAATACGGTTTCGATGGATTTCAGGAATGGCGGCACCTGGCTTTATTACATGGAAGGACCGGATGGATCAAAACAATATTGCCGGGCAGATTACAGTTCAATTGTAGCCAACAAGAGCTATGAAAGCCTGGATGCCTTTACAGACGATAGCGGAAATATCAATACCGAATTTCCGCGGATGAAATGGAAAGTTGATTTCAACCCAATAGAAACAGGAACAAGAATACATGTGGAGATCAGTTTTAACTCCGCAGAAGATTTGGAAAAAATCATTGAAATGGGCTTCAGGGAAGGCTTTGCCATGGCGCATAACAACCTTGATGAATTGCTGGCAACGCAATCGCAGTAATAAACCTGAACAACAATGCCAAAGCAAAAATGCCTGCATGATTTCGCAGGCATTTTTTTTATATAGTAAAGCTTATTTCGTCAAACTTGAATAAATCAATGCTGTGATCTTCTCGGTAAGATCTCCATGAGAGTTTGGAGTATGCTGCGTCATAATGAGACAAACCAGTTTTGCCTTTGGGTCAGCCCAATAGGTAGTTCCATAATATCCACCCCATGAAAAGCTGCCTTTGTTTCGAGGTCCGCGAGCCGCACCTTTTTCGGTTACAATTTCAAAACCCAATCCAAAATCATTCGTGCCATTGAAGCTAAAATCCAGTTGGTTGCTTGTCATCATTTCAACAGATCGTGGTGATAAAATTCTTTTACCGTTATAGATCCCGCCATTCAACAACATCTGCAGAAACACAGCATAATCAAATGCAGTTGATGTAAGCCCCGCTCCACCACTGAAATAACGTTTATTCATGGTTGGGTAATCCGGATCGATATTGCGAAAAGTATGACTCCATGGAATAATGCGCCGTGATGCATCTTCCGTATACACCGTGGCAAGCCTGTTGGCTTTGGATACCGGTACATTGAAATAAGTATCATTCATCTCTAATGGCAGAAAAATATTTCTCCGGAAAAATTCGTCGAGTGTTTGACCGCTGATCACTTCAATTAAACAACCAAGCAAGTCGGTATTCAACCCATATTGAAAACGTTCGCCGGGTTGAAAGGCCAATGGCAGTTTTCCAAGCTTCTTCATTTCAGTAAGCAAATCAGCATTGAAGTAACCAAGGCCGCTTGGTATTCCTGCTTTGGCATAAATTGCCTGCATAGTGCTGCTACCAATAGCGGCATAATCTATTCCCGAAGAGTGCGTAAGCAAATCACGAATGGTAATATTTCGTTTGGCTGGAACGGTTGTGTACGTTGTATCTGTTGCATTAAATTTATCGAGCACCACCTGGTTTTTGAATTCAGGAATGTAATTTCCAACAGGATCATCCAGCAATAACTTTCCCTGTTCATACAATATCATAATGCCTGCACTGGTGATCGCTTTTGTCTGGCTCATAATACGAAACAAGGCATCAGCCTTCATAGGTATTTTTGCTTCTGCATTCGCATAACCATATCCTTTATACTGTACCAGTTGATTATCCTTTACAATGATTGTAACCACTCCTTTCACCCAATCATTTTTCACATAAGCATTAACCAGCGAATCAATGCGATTCAATCTTTGATAGTCGACAGAAGCGTTAGCCTTGTTACTTCTATCAATTGTCTGTGCAAAAAGGGAAAAAGAAACTGGAAAACAAAATGCAACAAAAAATATCAAACGGCGGAAATATATCTTCATACGATTTCTTTAGCCATGTAAGTTACTAAACCCACACTATTGATCAGCTTGACCGGAATAGCTCAACACTAACAGTAATTATTATTTGCCACGTGTTCCTTATTGTAACTTTGTAGTAAATTTTTAGGTATGATCAATAAAGAAACCTCCGGATCATATTCCCCTGAAAATAGAGAACATAAAACACATGGCCTTTCACCCGAAAAGACTTTTTTATTTACAGCAGAGTCTATTTTATTCCTTGTTTTGCTCTATCTGGTAATTACTAATGGCGGAGTGACTGAAGCGCTTCATTTATGGATTCCTTTCGTGTTGGGTGGAATTGCCTTGTTTCTTACGAGCCGGAAGATCCAATGAATTGAAGTGAACTTATCTAAATCAAATTCAGTTTTTGAAGTTCACGTACAATATCTTCAATCGCATGAAAATTGCCATCAAAACTCCCCCTTTTGGAGACGGGTCTTCCATTTTCATAGACAAAAAGGAGCTCATGAGGCAGGTTGGCAATTCTTCTTTCATCCTCATTTAAAAGCGGTACCGCTTTGTAATATCCATCCAAAGCATATACATCAAATGCGACCGGGTTCTGCTTAATGATATTACCAGGCCTTTTATATGGAATAGAAATATGCACATTGGCGATCTTGCTCGACATCTTTCAGACATTTATTTAACAAACTGCAATTCGCGTACCTTATCTGTAAAAAGTAAAACTTTTTAGAAACTTCAAACACAGGGCATTGTCTTCTACAAAATGTACGGAACAAATGTTGAAGCTGCCAATACATCCTAATAACTAACATCAAACACTTGCCTGTCTTGAATGATTGCCAGGCAGTTTATTGCTGTAAATGCTTCCCTATACAATTAAAG
>JAGIAB010000308.1 GCA_017745135.1 Flavisolibacter sp. | reverse complement strand
GGGCAGCAGTGTATGTCTGTCCATTTAACTTGGTATCCACTAAACGGATATCACTTTGATTCTTTGGGATATAAGGAAGATTGGCATTAGCAGCATTTCCAAATGGATTTCCACCCGAGGCGTAAACCACAGAATAAGGGCTTCCGGATTGGCCCGAGTAAAAGAATGCGACTGATGTTGCATTCTTTTTATTCCAAACCAAATTACTGCTCCATGTTGCCACAATGCGATGACGTAAATCGAAATTCGAATAAGCCAACTGCGGATCATTCGGAACAATGGCAGGATTCACTTCATAATTCGATTGAAAAGAATTACGAATACCATTGGCAACATCTTTACTCATTCCGTATGTGTAGGCTACATTCCAGTTCATATTGAATTGATGTGCACCCATCGCCAGATTGTTTGTTGTGTTGGAAATCTGCGCAGTCAGGTTATAACGATATCCTTCTTTTGTATTGGTCAGCAGGTAAACATTTGAGTATTGACCATACCATTTGCCGCCAACATACACCGGTGACCGGGTAGGCCCCGTGGTATAATATTGAACACTGTCCCTGATGTTGATCTGCTGGAATTTCACATCGTACAAAGTTTTTGTGTACAAGGCATCGAATGTTAATTTGTAACCTCTTCCAAATTTGAGATCCACAGCAACATTAGAACGCCAGATAGTTGGCAATTTGAAATTGTTATCGATGATATCAACTTCTCTTGTATTGCTGGCACCTGCACCACCATATTTTGTAATGGTGTCTTTCAGATATAAAGGATTGATTGCAAGAGAAACTGCCTGCCCGCCTGATGGCCTGTAATCGATATTGCCATAAGTTGTTCCATTTAAAGTGTATGCATAACCTAACCATGCAAATGGAATTCTCCCGACAAAGATTCCACTGCCACCCCGTACAACAACAGACTGGTCGCTTTTCACATCCCAGTTAAATCCTAAACGCGGAGAAATTGTTGCTTTTCCAAGCCATTTATTATTGAGTTGCTTAAATGGGGTATGCGTAAATGTGGGATTAGCCGAATTATAATCATTGATCGTATTTAATGCCGGGTCGGTTATCGGCTGGTTTCCCACTGATGAATAATCGACACGCAGGCCGGGGCTGACCTTTAAATTTTTAGCCACAGAAATTTCATCCCCTGCATAAGCACTTAGCAAATTGATTTTATAAGGATTTGGCGGATTATCATAGATAATATTCCTGTCATTGAGAAGTTTTGCATCGGTTGTAAATGCCCCTCTTATACGGCTTGGCTTATCAGCAAGAAAATTAGCCAGGCTTGAGTACTCCCATCTTCCATTCCACGAATTAATAAAACCATAGGTCAGGTTGTAAAATTCATTGTGTGTTCCGAATGTAAACTTATTGATGCCCTTTATCACAGTAACATTATCGGTCAGCTCAATTGTTTGCTGCTTCATGTTATAGATCGAAGCCCCCCTCCAGGTTCCGGCCCAGATAGCACCGCTGCCAATATCCATGAATGGAGCTAACACGCCGGGAAAATTCCTGTACTCATGAACATTGATATAGCTTACATTAAACTGGTTGCTTACATTATTGCTGATCCTTGTTTTTAATTCAGCAACCATATTGTAATTTTTTGTGTACTGCGTGAAGTCTGTTGAAGAGAACTGAAAGTTAGTTGTTGTGCGTTCAAGATTATTACCCCATCCGTTGGTATAAATGCCACGAACGGTCAGTGTATTTTTAGGAGAGAAATTAAAATCCAGCCGTGCAAAAATCTTATCGCTATTGGCAAACACTTTATATTGGTTGTATGTGCCCACATCATATCCATATCCCGACATCAGACGATCTTTAATGGCCTGTGCATCGGCAATAGTGATGGCAGCACCGGGATCTCCGGCGTTATAAAAAGTTGGTTCCTGCCTCCGTGTTTGTTCATAGTTAACAATGTAAAAAGCTTTGTCCTTTATAATGGGTCCGCCAATGGTTGCGCCCCATTGATAATCATGAAATGCTTTTCCCATTTTTGTTTTCAAGCCGTCAACACTTTTACCCATCACTCTTTGGTTACGGCCATAACCATATACAGATCCATGAACGGTGTTGGTTCCGCTTTTGGTTACTGCATTTACGCTACCGCCTGTAAAATTTCCAAGCTTCACGTCATAAGGAGCTAATTGCACCTGAACTTCCTGGATCACATCCAGGCTGTATGGATTGGTTCTTGTTCCAGCACCTGCTGTTCCGCTTTGTCCGCCACCGCTTACACCACCAAACGAGTTGCTAAAACCAATTGCGTCATTATTAATTGCACCATCGAGTGTTACATTATTGTAACGGAAGTTGGTTCCCGTAAATGAGTTGTTGTTTGATTGTGGAACCAAGCGGGTAAAATCAGAAAGGCTCCTTCCCAGTGTTGGCAAAGTTGTTAACTGCTGACGACCGACATTTAATCCGCTGGCTGACCTTCTCGCTGTTTGAACAATCACTTCACTCAGCACTTCCTGGCTGTTTTTTAAGTCAATTTTTAATCCAGGATTACTGCCAAGGGTAAGACTGACATTTTCAAATTTTTGATTCTCAAAACCAACAAAACTTACCACAATGGTGTAAGGCCCTCCGGGCTTAAGATTCGGAATCACAAAGAGCCCTTTATTATTCGTTTGAGTGGCTGCTTGGCTTGCAGTGGGTTCATGTTTAACAGTTATGCTGGCTCCGCCAACCGGCAGCCCCCTTGCATCCGAAACCAAACCACTTAATGTTGCTGTAGTTTCCTGTGCATGCGCGGACAAATTAAATGCAGACAGGAAAATAGAAATTGCAGTCAGGCATAGATATGAACGCATTGTTGTTGAATTTACAGCAAAGGACGAAAGCTGTTATTACCGAATTGTTACGCCAATATTACCTGAATGTGAATTCGGTTAAAACATGTTATTGGAATAGGGTTCAATGAATCCCAGTACTCGTAAAATAAGGCTCATTGCAACGTCCGCTACTTTTCCCGGTTATGTGGGGTAACCGGAATTGGACCATTAGTAGAAGTTAACAATAAAAACCTACGGTGTACCGTAGGTTTTTATATTCACGTCTAAATGAAAAAATTGTAACTATTTAATAATCAATGATAGCTTTTAAATCTCCAAGCAAAAAGTTTGAACTTAGGCTAGTTAGGTTCACAAAAGCAATCCCGAAACGACTCAAACCCCTGCAAAATCAATGGTTTTCAGGGGTTTTTTCTTTTCAGAAATTTCACCTTCCAACACTTTTCGTCGGTTTTTGGTTCACCCGTTCTTCACCAAATCCCATTCTTCACCAAAACTTTTCACTGATGAAAGTTTCATTAGTGTTCTACCCTAACAAAGACAAAAAAGTAAAAGAACAGGCAAGACGCCTATGTATGCACAGGTATGCCTCAAATGATTAAAAGCAGAAGAACGATTGACAGTTCAGGTAAGCGATGACGATTTGCTCAAATGGAGTCCAATGTGCATACGATTTTCCGACCGTAACAATCCAGTAAACAGGTTATTGAATTTATTGGATCAAAAGTTTGATGAATTTATCATCTTGAATGCCTCTTCGCTTTACCATTGTAATCCAAGAAAGATCCTGGATCATGTTCTTGGTAAACCTGAAAACGAAGAAATTGTAGTATTGGATTTTGTTCAGTCCTACTACGACAAGAAGATTGCTAATAATCTAGAACTTAGTAAAGGGACAATTAAAACTACAATAAGTCTATTGATAAGGGAAAACTCACTCTACGAAGTAACTTTCAGCAAAGACAATGGAAGTGATAATTTAAAATTCATTGGCCTATCCCTCTTCTTTAGGAGATGTGCATACGGTGGAGAATACGCTGTATCGGATCTCTGACAACGAGTTCATATTGACAACGGCAGGTAGACAGCCTGGACAGGAACACTGTTTATCTAAAATGACTTCCTATCATAAAATACACAAAGTCATTTATCTGAACAAGATCTCCCCTTCTTACCCTGGCCTTTATTTCCGGGTGGTCCAGTTTATGGCTGGAGAAGATCAGAATATAGTACTTGTTCTCTGCAAAGGGTTTGTCTATCAGTACCGACTTGAATGAAAGAAATGTTACCGTGTCTTTTTTCTCGCCCAAGTAAAAGGAAGTCTTGTCTAACCAAAGACATTTGGTTTGCTTCATTTTTAGGGCCAACTCCCGTAACAAAGTTGTATCATAACTAAAGCGGCGTATGAGTTCGGACAGTTTCCCTTTCCCTGTTTTGGTATTATAGATGTACCTC
>JAGIAB010000307.1 GCA_017745135.1 Flavisolibacter sp. | reverse complement strand
GTTCTATTTCAACAGAAATCGTCGTATCGCTTTCTATAACCACCTTCCTGTTTTGCGTAGGCATTCCACCATCCATAGACTCAACATTCTCCCAACTTCCTCCAGTGAATTTGTACTCGTACCTACCCGAGGCCAGTTCAATTGTAATGCCGGGTTTACCGTTAGTTGATGTCAATTGCAGTTTCTTATCACCCGGGTTCCAGTTGTTGAAACTGCCAACGAGATAAATTTGATTGGCTGATTTGTGGTAAGAAGGAAGTTGATGAATAACAAAGGTCACTTTGTATTGAGCCAAAGAGATCAAACCGATCAGCAAAAGCTCAATACAAAGAAGAACCTTCTTCATTTATTGGTTGAATTACTTCAAGGTAGGAAGATAGGCTTTCACCTGCTTGTGAATGCCTTCGCTCAATGGAACCAGCGGCAGACGTAAATGATTTTTGATCACTCCCAGTTCTGCACAAAATGCTTTTACGCCTGCAGGATTATTTTCTGCAAATAACAGTTCATACCCCTGCAACAAAATGTTATTGAGTTTTCTTGCTGAATCAAAATCATCTTTTAATGCATGGCTTACCAGCTCTGAAAATTCTTTGGGAAAACAATTGGCCATTACACTAATAACCCCACGCATACCGCAGGCGATTTGTGCCAGGGCTAAATTATCATCTCCGCTTACTACCAAAAATTCCTGTGGTTTATCACGAAGAATTTGCATGCACTGCGTCATGTTACCACTCGCCTCTTTTATACCGCTGATGTTTTCAATTTCATTGGCTAACCGAACGGTTGTGCTGGCAGCGATATTGCTGCCGGTTCTTCCGGGCACATTGTATAAAATAATGGGCTTTGTGGTGGATGAGGCTATGGCCTTATAATGCTGGTACAATCCTTCCTGCGAAGGCTTGTTATAATAAGGACTTGCTGATAAAATGGCTTCTGCCTTTTCTATGGGTAAGCTTTCAATTTCCTTAATTACTTCTTTGGTATTGTTGCCGCCAATTCCTACTACTACAGGAACTCTTCCATCAACAAATTGAAAGGTTTGATTAATGATTTCCTTCTTCTCTTCCTTTGACAGGGTTGGCGTTTCTCCTGTGGTACCCAGGGTTACTACATAATTAACTCCTCCGTCAATAACGAAGTCGATTAATCGTTCCAGACTGACGAAGTCAACACTTCCGTCTTCATTAAATGGTGTTATCAGTGCTACACCGGTGCCTGTTAACTGATCTCTGAGTGACATTTATTAGTTTGTAGTTTGAAGTTTGTGGTTTGTAGTTGAGTACTAAACATAAGCTTTTCCTTAATATTCCGCTGTCTCTTTCTTGATATTCGCAGGTTACATTGAAGCTGCCTGGTTGGAAACATTACCTAGACCATTGCTATTTGCATCCTCTGCTAACGAAGAGGCCGGTAATTCTTCCCAGAATCCCATCTTACCAAACTTCACAATCCTCTGGTTGATTCTATCTTCCGGTGACACTGGTTTTAATTCGTCCAGCACTTTCAGCAAATACTCTCTCAGAATATTTGCCGAGTCCACGTAATCCCAATGTGCACCACCCGGCGGTTCAGGAATGATGCCATCCACTAAACCGAAGTTCTTCATATTGTCGGCAGTCAATTTCAATTGCTCTGCCGCAACCTCCTTTTTATCCCAGCTTCGCCATAATATAGAAGAACAGCTTTCCGGTGATATTACAGTGTACCAGGTATTTTCCATCATATAAACCCTGTCGCCAACTCCAATGCCCAGTGCGCCACCCGAGGCACCTTCACCGATGATCACACAGATCACGGGCACTTTGAGCCGGATCATTTCATAAATATTTCTTGCGATGGCCTCACCCTGTCCTCTCTCTTCCGCTTCCAAACCAGGATAAGCACCCGGCGTATCAATCAGGGTAATAATCGGCTTGTTGAATTTCTCGGCAAGCTTCATCAGGCGTAAAGCCTTACGATAACCTTCCGGGTTGGCCATACCAAAATTGCGCAGTTGCCTTGTTTTGGTATTGATGCCTTTTTGCTGCCCGATCATCATTACGGTTTGTCCGCCAAGGGTGGCAAATCCGCCTACCATTGCTTTATCATCTTTTACATTCCTGTCACCAAACAATTCCACAAAATTGGTGGTCATGTTCTGGATGTATTTCATGGTGTAAGGACGATCCGGATGACGGCTCAACTGCACTCTTTGCCAGCTTGTAAGGCTTTGGGTAATTTCCTTTCTTCTCTCCAGGATCAATCCTTCCAGTTTGGTAATCTGGTCAGAATAATCAATCTTCTTATGTTCCTGGGCATGCTTCAGCTTTTCTATCTCGTCGATCAGATCTTTGATCGGTTTTTCAAAATCCAGGAACTGTCGGTTTGCATTCGACGGCATAGGCAAATTTAGATTGGCGGTAAAATTAGGGAAATATGCGTTTGGGAAGGCGAGAGATGTGAGGAAGCAAGTTTGGAGTTTGGGGTTGGGTGTTTGGAGTTTGGGGTTAACTTTAGTTCAGGTTTCTTTTTCTATGGCAACAATTCAAAAGTTTGAGGATTTGGAGATTTGGCAATTAGCAAGAAGTCTTTGTCAGAAGATTTATCCTTTGACGTTTGTTGATCCGATAGCAAAAGACTTCAGGTATAAAGATCAAATCAGGGGAAGCTGCGGTTCTATAATGGATAACATAGCAGAAGGATTTGGGAGAGGAAGTAAGCTTGAGTTTATAAACTCTCTAACCATTGCTAAAGGCGAAACAGAAGAACTAAAGTCTCAACTGTACAGAGGATTAGATAACCACTATTTTCCCCGACAACTTTTTGAAGAATTATACAACGAAGCAGAACTGCTAATCAAAAAAATCAGCTCCTTTATTAGTTATCTGAACAAGTCGAATATCCGAGGCCAAAAGTTTAAAGAAAGAATCTAGCATCTAAACAACCCCAAACCCCTAACCCCAAACCCTAAACTAATAAACCACCTGCTTCGTATCCTTAATCACTCCCATCACAAACACACTCTGCACATTGCCTACATTCTCAATCTCGCTCAAACGGTTTACATGAAAATGGTAATAAGCATCCATGTTTTCAGTGATCACTTTCAACATAAAATCAAACTCACCCGAAATGGTCAAACATTCCAGCACTTCATTCATCTCCATAATGCTCTTTATAAATTTTGCTCCTGCATTTTTACTGTGCTGCTTTAGTGAAACATAGCAGATCACCATCAACCCCTTTCCTATTTTGGCTGCATTCACCAGCGTAACATATTGAGTGATCACTCCACCCTCTTCCATTCGCCGTATCCGCTCATGCACCGGCGTAGTGCTCAGGTGTACTTTCTCTGCAATCTCCCGAACGGTCATCCGTGCATTCTGCTGCAGGTATTTGAGTATCTCCAAATCTGTTTTATCAAGACTCAGGTTGTCTTGTTTTGCAACTTGCTTTGCCATGTATTTATTTTTATTTGGTACTATCTGCTACCGGGACAAGATCATTTCACGCAGAGAAAAGGAGAACGCTGGGAAAGATTTATTCTGCGATCTCTGCGCCTCTGCGTGACACAATCTCAAACAAATGATCTCAATTTCTATATCCCTGGCCTAAATTTTCACCTTTGCCCTTTCCCGTTTGCCCTCCTAGTTATTTGTTCTTTTTAGGCCGCTTTCACCATAGCCATAAATGATTTTATCCTGTAAAATAGAAATAAACCTGAAGTTTATCCTGAATTTTTGAAACAGCTTAGAATTTTATCCTGAAAAGATACCTTTGCGGACGTTGGTTGAAGGATGCTTTAAAACAAGTTCTTTCCTACCTTCAACCTCACCCCCTTAGTTCTCCGATATTCGGAGAAACTGCCTCCCCTCTCCACATGGAGAGGGGTTGGGCGCCTCTCATAACATGAGAAGATTTGTTGGGGTGAGGTGGCAGAAACTCAAACTTGAAAAGACTTTAAAAAGCATTCACGAAACCTCGAACCTCGAACCTCAAACTTCGAACAAAAAACTTCAAACATTTAATATGTCAACTATCGCAAAATCAAACATCAACTTCGCCCTTCCTTATAAAGTGAAGGACATCTCCCTTGCCGAATGGGGCCGTAAAGAAATTCGCCTTGCCGAAGCCGAAATGCCCGGTCTTATGGCGATCCGTGAAGAATATGCAGCTTCACAACCACTCAAAGGTGCCCGCATTGCCGGTTGCCTTCACATGACCATTCAAACCGCTGTATTGATTGAAACCCTTGTTGCCCTGGGTGCCGAAGTAAAATGG
>JAGIAB010000306.1 GCA_017745135.1 Flavisolibacter sp. | reverse complement strand
GTTATAAACTATCAATTCTCATTTCTCTTTTCATACAGGCATTCCGGATGGGTGCGGAACCTTTCTTCTTTAAACAAGCGCAGGGTCAGCAGCCCCAAAAAGTTTATGCCAGGGTGATGAAGTTTTTTGTGATCGTGATTTGCTTCATGTTCCTGGTTGTTGCTTTGTTTCTTGACATCTGGAAGTATTTCATTGACCAACATTATTGGAGTGGCTTAAAAGTGGTACCGATTCTTTTACTGGCCAACATGTTTCTTGGTATTTACTACAACCTTTCTATCTGGTACAAATTATCTAACCGGACAATGGCCGGTGCATGGATAACTTTGATTGGTGCTTTCATCACACTTGCTATCAACTACACTTTCATTCCCAGCTTTAGTTACGTGGCCTGTGCCTGGGCTACTTTCCTTTGCTATGGCAGCATGATGGTTGTTTCCTACATCTGGGGACAAAAAAATTACCGGGTTCCTTATGCATGGAAAAAATTGGTGGCTTACATCATTATCAGCGTTGCCTTATATGGAGTTCATGAGTTGTTTAACCGCTTTGACCTTGGCATTTGGACAAACAGGGTTTTTGCTTTGATTTTACTTTCCCTGTTTGGATTGCTGATATTGAATGTTGAGAAGAAAGAGTTTCAGCGGCTTCCTTACGTCGGCAGGTTTTTCACTCCGAAAACAACCTGATAGTTTCCTGCCTGGTCGTTTTACATTTGCCATGTGAAGATTATTAACCGCACTGTTCTGATTCTTTCACTCGTCAGCTTGTTTGCAGATGTTGCAAGTGAAATGCTTTATCCTGTCATCCCTGTGTATCTAAAAGAAATCGGGTTCTCTGTTTTATTGATTGGAGTTTTGGAAGGAGTGGCCAGTTTCACAGCAGGTTTAAGCAAAGGCTATTTTGGAAAACTAAGTGATGAAAAAGGATTAAGACTTCCTTTTGTAAAACTCGGCTATTTTTTCAGTGCCATTTCCAAACCTATGATGGCAGTTTTTATTTATCCTCTCTGGATATTTTTTTCAAGAACCATTGACCGTTTGGGAAAAGGACTCCGAACAGCAGCAAGGGATGCTCTGCTTTCTCAAAACGCAACCAAAGAAACCAAGGCAAGGGTTTTTGGATTTCATCGGGCTATGGATACGTTGGGCGCAGCCATTGGACCCACTGTTGCTTTATTGTTTTTAATCTTTTATCCAAATCAATACCAGGCCGTTTTTCTTTTAGCTTTTATTCCCGGATTGATTTCAGTTGCTTTAATTTTTTTATTGAAAGAAAAACGAGAACCGGCATCCACTTTAGGTAAAGGCAATTTCTTTTCTTTTTTCAAATACTGGAAAATTGCCTCCGGCGATTATAAGCGGTTAGTGGTCGGCTTATTATTTCTTGCCTTATTCAATAGCTCTGACCTCTTTCTTCTTCTTAAGACCAAAGAAATTACCGGAAGTGACCAGTTAACCATCGGTGCTTATATTTTGTATAATGTAGTTTTCGCTTTGGCATCGTATCCTTTAGGTGCTATCGCTGATAAAATAGGCATTAAGAAAGTATTTTTTAGCGGTCTTGTACTCTTTGCATTCGTTTATTTTCTTTTTGGCATTACGAATTCTGTGGCGGTTATTTTCAGTGCATTTTTTATTTATGGCATTTATGCGGCGGCAACAGAAGGCATTACAAAAGCATGGATCACCAATATGGCACATACTTTAAACACGGCAACTGCCATTGGCTTTTACACTTCCTGCGAAAGTATTTGCACTTTGCTTGCCAGCATTATTGCAGGGGCTATATGGGATAACTTAGGAAGCAGCACCACCTTCTTCACCACTTCAGGCGCCGCCGTTTGTGTGATTGTTTATTTTATTTTCTATCTCAGAACCCATCGCTAAAAAATACCGTAGTACTACTGTTGTCTGGAATTCTGTTGTTTCCTATCTTTTGATATGCCTTTGCCAACTGCTTATTTCTGGAGCAAAGCTCCTTTTGTCCGCTTGCTTATAGCATTGGTTGCGGGCATTGTTTTGCAGTGGCAGTTACAGTTTTCAATTGAATTTCTACGTACTACGCTTGCTATTACTCTCGCCATTGTTATCACCTATTTTTTCATTCCCGTAAAATGGAAATATCAATTCGGTTACATCAATGGAATCGTCATCAATTTGGTGATGGCGTTATCAGGAGGCACATTAGTATGGGCAAATGATGTAAGAAATAACAATAACTGGATTGGAAACCATTATTCAGATAGCAGTTATGTGTTTGTAACGATTGAAGAACCATTGGTTGAGAAAACCAAATCATTCAAAGCTTTGGCTACAATTAACGGTGTTTACCAGGATAATAAATTCATTGAAGCTGAAGGAAAACTAATTCTCTATTTCAAAAAAGATTCTTCATTACACCAACTCCATTATGGATCTCAAATTATTTTCAACAAACCATTACAGGAAATAAGAAATTCAGGCAACCCGGGAACTTTCAACTACAAGCAATACAGTTTGTTCCAGGGAATAACACACCAGGTAAATCTGGCGCCGGAAGAATTTAAAATCCTGCCAACAGAAAATAAAAGCTGGTTTCAGCAATTCATTTTCAACTGCAGGCATTGGGTGGTAACTACTCTTCAAAAATTTATTCCGGCAGAAAAAGAACAAGGACTTGCCGAAGCCTTATTAATTGGCTATAAAGATGACCTGGACAAGAACCTGGTACAATCTTACACCAACACTGGCGTGGTGCATATTATCGCTATCTCGGGAATGCATTTAGCATTGGTATACGCATTGTTGCTGCTCCTTACAAAACCACTCCGAAGAAAACAATTGGCCTGGCTCCAGGCAGTTCTTATTCTCTCAGCGCTGTGGCTATTTACCCTGCTGGCTGGTGCGCAAGCCTCTGTTGTCCGTTCTGCGGTAATGTTCACCTGCATTGTGTTTGCCAAAGCCATTGACAGAAAAACATCCATCTATAATACGCTTGCCTCTTCAGCATTTCTTTTGCTTTGCTTTAATCCATTCTGGCTTTGGGATGTTGGTTTTCAACTTTCCTATGCGGCTGTGGTGAGTATTGTTACTTTTTACAGGGCAGTTTACAATTGGTTTTACATTCCCAATAAGGTATTGGATTTCTTTTGGAAGACAATGGCAATTTCTATTGCTGCTCAAATCCTCACAACCCCTATTAGTCTTTATCATTTTCATCAGTTCCCGGTTTTGTTTTTGTTGACAAACCTTTTTGCCGTTCCGGTTTCAAGCCTGGTTCTTTTTGGAGAAATTGCTATTTGTGCTTTTTCCTGGCTTTATCCTTTAGCAAGATGTATTGGAGTGATCACCCAATTTCTTATCTGGTGCATGAATAGCTACATTGAACGGATTGAAACCATTTCATTCTCTCTTTGGAATGGCTTTTCAATAAATATCCCACAAACGATTTTAATGCTTATTGGAGCAACTGCTGTTTGCTTTTGGCTGATGGATAAAAAGAAATGGATGTTATGGCTTTCACTCAGCTCTTTACTGCTATTTATTGTCCTTCGATCCTGGTCCTTTACTGAGGCCTACCATCAAAAAAAGCTGATCGTTTACAATGTTCCTAAATACTCCGCAATTGATTTGATTAATGGAAGAATGTTCAACTTTCTGGGTGATTCCGAATTATTACATGATGATTTTGTACGGAATTTTCATATTCAACCTTCAAGAGTATTGCACAGGTTAGTACCAAACCAGATCTTGCCGGCTTCCTGTAAAGATTTCGAGTTCTGCAATAAACGAATTGCTTTGATCGATTCTTCTGAATATTTTATTCCGCTCCAACCTAAGCCATACATTGATGTCTTGATTCTTTCAAAAAATCCAAAACTCTACATTTCAAACCTGCTCAAAACATTTAATGTAGGTCAAATTGTTATTGATGGTTCAGTTCCCCAATGGAAAGCAAAACTGTGGAAAAAAGACTGTGATTCACTTCACATTCCCTGTTTTGACGTTAATGAAAAAGGGGCTTTTGTTATGAACTTATAGCCTTTACCTTTGCGGCTCTTTCGATGCCTGCCTTTTAATCATTTTTTACATGAGCAAGAAAATTACATCTGCCCTTATTTCTGTTTTTTACAAAGACGGACTGGAACCGCTTGTACGCGAATTGCATAACCAGGGAATTACCATCTATTCAACCGGTGGTACGCAAAACTTTATTGAGAACCTCGGTATTGAAGTGGTGCCGGTTGAAGACCTTACTTCTTATCCGTCCATTCTCGGGGGAAGAGTAAAGAC
>JAGIAB010000305.1 GCA_017745135.1 Flavisolibacter sp. | reverse complement strand
AAATAAGGATTACCGGTGCCTGCGCCAAAAATTACCACACGGCCTTTTTCTACGTGGCGAATGGCTCTTCTTCGGATATAAGGTTCGGCAATTTGCTCCATTTTAATGGCGCTTTGCAAACGGGTGTATACGCCAACTCTTTCCAGCGCAGCCTGCAAGGCCATTCCATTGATCACGGTAGCCAGCATACCCATATAGTCGCCGTGGGCCCTTTCAATACCCGTTTCTGCTTCATTCATTCCACGGTAAATATTGCCACCGCCAATTACAATGGCTACCTGAACACCCAACTCTGTTATGGATTTAATATCCTGGGCGTACTGGCTCAATACGCTGGTATCAAAACCAAAACTCTTATCACCCATCAAAGATTCACCGGAAAGTTTTAAAAGAATGCGTTTGTACTTAGGCAGCATAAAAACTCGTTAAAGCGCTGCGAAGATAAGGTTTTGAAAGGTTGAATTCCTGAGATTTAAGGAATGCACGATTGACGAATGTCTTTTGAAAAATCAAAAATTTTTATTTACCAGACCTCATTACTTCCATAAATCTTCTCTTCCATAGTTTATCCTGAGCCCTTCCTTCGTCAGGATAAACTCCGCGAATGGACACTCTTGTACGTTCTGTAATTCTAATCATCCTATGACCACATTTCCTTTTTTACACTTATTTTTCCCTTTATGATGTATTCCCTGATAAAACTCTATGCCCGTTTTGCAATAAAAGTGTATTGCACAAGGATCATCATCAACCAACCCCAAATTTTAAAAATCAGAGGCCCTGTTCTTTTTGCCGCCAATCATCCCAATTCTTTTTTAGATGGAATGATATTAACGACGCTTCTGGATGAACCACTTCACTCTTTAGCCCGTGGCGATGCGTTCAAAAATAATTTGGTGAACAAATTACTTCGCAAACTAAAATTGTTGCCGGTTTACCGTACCAGTGAAGGAGTTGAAAACCTGGAGCATAACTACACAACTTTCGACGCCTGCAGGGAAACTTTTAAGGAGAACGGAATGGTTTTAATTTTTAGCGAAGGAAGATGCGAGAATGAATGGCATTTACGTCCCTTGAAAAAAGGAACAGCAAGATTAGCCATTGCTTCCTGGAAGGAAGGAATTCCATTGACTGTTTTACCAACTGCTTTTAATTATAGCTCGTTCAGAAAATTTGGGAAAGAGGTGCATTTGTTTTTTGGCAGCCCTATTGTCCGTGATGCCGTTCTTCAACATGAAACCGATGGAAAATTGTTCTTGTCTTTTAATGAGCAATTAAATAGCCAGTTGCAAAAAATGGTTTATGAAATTGAGCCTTCAGATAAACCAATGATCCGGAAAGTTTTTTCAATCGGGGCAAAATCATCGCTGCCTTTTTTAATAATACCTGCTTTAATTGGATGGATAGTGCATGCACCTTTGTTTTATTCCTGCAAACTGTTTGCTAATCTTTTTAAGGAGGGACATTACGATTCCGTACTTACTTCGACATTGCTTTTGATCTATCCACTCTATTTTTTGCTTTTGGTGATAATAGCTTTCAGTTTCAATTGGTGGATGGGATTAGCTGCAATTCCTGTTCTTCCTTTTTCGGCCTGGGCCTGCACTCAGGCAAAATACCAATTGGATCTTTGATCATTGCTGATACAGTCGCATACGGTAAGCATTCTTTGCAGTGTGTCCTAACTGTTTTATCAATTTGTAATTGACCACAAGTCCTACCACCGCTCCAATTCCCGGAATGAGCTGCGCCATCTTTGCAAGGTCGATATAATCCCTGTACTCCTGCTGAAAGCTTCTCCAGTCAAATGCATTCACATCATCGGGCAATTGCTTTTTCTTTTCATCCCAATCCTGCATTTGCATAAAAACATTGCGGCGGTGTTCCTGGCTGCTGAAGGCTAATTGAAATATGTGAAGAATGTAGAGACGTTCTTTATAATCTTTCACATCAAAACCATAAAGAGCGGCAATATCAAAAAGCATTTTTAGTTTGATGCCAAGTAAGATTGGAAAGTCTACCAATCCTAATAAAATTCCTCCGAAACCTGTAACTCCTCCTTCAACAGCAGCGGTATGCTTGTAAGTTTTAACCAGTTTTTCAATTGCTTCTTCTGTTTGTTGAAGCGTATGAATAGATGCAGGCTTTTTTGTGATGTATTGAGAGCCAAACAAAACACCTCTTACCATTTGTTTAATTGAAGCAGTTATGGCCATATGAAACTTCTCAGGAATATAGCTGTTCAGCTTTGTTTGAACTTTTTTGGAAAGACTATTTAAAACAGAGGGCTTACGAAGCATTTGCTGTTGCCATCGTTTCAATTCATCAAAAGCTGTTTGATTATAATCCATGTAACAAAATTGGAGCTTTTGAAAACCATGAAACTATCAGGCCAGAAATAACTATTACTGGACTTTTGATGCCTTCAATGAATACACCATTGGAATTTTATCTTCCAATCCTAACACCCGCCAGTTGCCGTCACTTCCCTGTACCACATTTGTAAAACAAGGATAAGGCGAATAAGAATATTCATTGAAAAACTCCAGTTGCAATTTTTGAGCAAGCAAAGCATTCAGCACTTCGCTGATGCTGTGGTTCCAGGAATATTCTTTTGCATGAATATTTGCATCACGATCAGTATAGGTTCCCTGCGAATCGATTACAATTGTTTCTTGATTGTGATAATAGTATTTTATTTCTTTGAAGTCTTCATCCAGCATCCAAACTACCGGATGAAATTCAGCCATGTAAAAAAAGCCACCCGGTTTTAAGAAGTGAGAAATGATGTCGGACCATTTATTTAAATCAGGCAGCCATCCAATCACACCGTACGATGTAAACACCATATCAAATTTTTCGTCCAAACGTTCTTTCAAATCATACACATTGCAACAAATGAATTTTGCATTCAGTGAAAGCTGATCGTTTAATTTTTGCGCTTCTTCAATTGCTGTATCCGAAAGATCGACACCGGTAACGTCTGCACCTATTCTTGCCAGCGATAAACTATCCATCCCAAAATGGCATTGCAGGTGAAGAATCTTTTTACCGCTAACATCTCCCAATTCTCTTAACTCTATTTCAGTCAACGAAGTTTTGCCTTGAAGGAAGGATGGCACATCATAGAAAGAAGAATCTTTATGAACAACAGTTCGCTGGTTCCAAAGTTTTTTATTCTCGTCGAAGTAGTGTTGATATTGCTGCATAAAAAAATCCCGCTTGCAAAACAAACGGGATTCAATTTATAATTTATTGAAGGATTATCCTAAAGCTACTCTCTTAAACTCAACCACTTTCAATTCAGAATCTACACTCTTCAAATAATCACCAACAGATTTAGAAGCGTCTTTTACATAAGCTTGCGCTGTTAAAGTACTTTCTTTAAAGAAGGCGTTCAATTTACCTTCAGCAATTTTAGAAATCATTTCTTCCGGCTTGCCTGCCATCTTTGGATCTTGCTTCATTTGCTCTACAACGATGTCTCTTTCACGAGTAACTACATCTTGCGGAACAGAAGCTGCATCCACTGCTACAGGATTCATGGCAGCAATTTGCATGGCTATATCTTTACCTGCATCACCAGCATCTTTGTTGAAGCCAACCAATACGCCCATACGGTAAGCACCGTGAATGTAAGAAGCTACAAAAGGAGCGTCGATTCTTTCGAAACGGGCAATACCGATTTTTTCTCCGATAGAAGCCAGTTTATCATTAATCAAATCAGAAACCTTAGAACCGTTCACACTTACTTCGTTCAGTTCTTCAAGGCTCTTTACATTGTTAGAAACTGCTGCATCGGCAATAGATTGTCCAAAGGCTACGAAGTCTGCATTCTTGGAAACGAAGTCAGTTTCGCAAGCTACAGTTACAATGAAACCAGTTTTGTTATCGGCTGTAGTTTTTGCAATCACTACACCTTCTTTTGCTTCACGGTCGCTGCGTTTTGCGGCCACTTTCTGACCTTGTTTGCGCAACCAGTCGATAGCTGCTTCAAAATCGCCGTTTGTTTCAGTTAAAGCTTTGCGGCAATCCATCATACCTGCACCAGTTGCCTGGCGAAGTTTGTTTATGTCTTGTGCTGTTATTGTTGCTGTTGCCATAAAATTTATTTGCCCTCAACTCATAAAGAGGAGTTTGTAAAAATCCTTTTGGAGTTGGAGATTTTATTTAATAGTTGGTTTGATTATTTGCCAATCAATATTGCTACTATTGAACTTTCGTTGCGTCGCACTCTTGTACGCTTTGTAATTCTTATCATCACTTTCAAAGAATTTT
>JAGIAB010000304.1 GCA_017745135.1 Flavisolibacter sp. | reverse complement strand
GGCATGGAGAAGGTACTTCCACAAAGTATCCAAGATTAGTTGATTCTGATCCAAACCACAACTATAGCTGGATGTCAGATTTCTATCTTGAAAAGGGCGATTACCTGCGCATGAAAGTGATGCAGTTAGGTTATACACTGCCAAACAGGTTATTGGGTAGAACCGGTATCTCAAGGTTAAGATTTTATGTAACGGCCGAAAATCTCTTTACTCTTACAGAATACACAGGATATGACCCTGAAGTAGGCGGCAACATTTTTGGTATTGACAAGGGACAATATCCCCAGGCACGCACATTCCTTGGCGGTATTCAACTCCAGTTTTAATCTTATTTAAATTATTAGATATGAAGCGTATTCAACTTCAGAAAGCAATCCTGGCAACAGTATTTCTGTTTCTGCTTGGGTCTTGCAAAAAAGATTTTATAACAATTCAGCCCAAAGAGCTTTTCCTTGCTTCAGATTATTATAAAACCAGGGATCAGGCACTTACAGGCTTAGTAGCAGTTTATGATGTCCTTCGCAAAAATTCAGGTGGTTTTGAAAACATGATCACCATGATGAATGCGGGTTCTGATGATAATTATGCCGGCGGCGGTGGTGAATCAGACGGTGCAGGCATACAGAGTTTTTCCAATTATACTATTAATGCGAACACGATACCACGGAGTTTTTGGAAAGATCATTATCAGGGGATATTCAGAGCGAATGTTTTATTACAAAAGCTTCCCGACATACAAATGGACGCAGGAGAAAAGGCCCGCTTCACTGCAGAAACAAAAGTGTTGCGTGCCATTTATTACTTCAATTTGGTAAGAATGTTTAAAAACATTCCCTTGTTATTGGAACCATTGGTGCCAGATCAAATTTATACGGTTACACAGGCTGCTCCTTCAGCAATATATGCGCAGATAGAAAAGGATTTGACAGAGGCAATTCCCAGCTTGCCAAGTACAGTTTCTCCTGCCGATGCAGGCAGGCTTAATAAAGGCGCAGGGCAAGCCATGCTTGGTAAAGTTTACTTGTATGAAAATAAAAAGACCGAAGCGGCTGCGGTGCTTGCCCAGGTAAATGGTACTACTCCGGGACAACCCAATCAATATGGTAACAGCTTGCTGCCCAATTTTGCAGATCTCTGGGTTCATGCCAATAGATTTAATGTGGAAGGCATACTTGAGTGTTCTCATACCGATAAATCATTTGCTTCCTGGGAGTTTTGGGGAAGTAGCAAGGATGAGGGTAATACAGCCTCTCAAATGGTAGGGCCAAGGAGCTATAAAAAGAATACTGCTAATGCTCCTGATATCTATACAGCGGGATGGAGTTTTAATACATGGACTCAGGATTTCTATGATTTTATAAAAGGCGATCCGCGTTTCAATGCGACCGTTCTTGATATGAATGCGTTAAAAGCGTCAGGCGATGCTGATTATACAGCAGGATACATGAATACCGGTTATTTTCTTAGAAAATTTATTCCAATGAGATCAGACATACGCACCGGCAGCGGTTCCATGGAATTGAATTTTAAACAGAATAGCTACATTATTCGTTTGGCTGATACGTACCTGATGGAAGCAGAAGCCTTGGGTGGAACAGGTGCAAGGGCACAGGCTCTGTTAGATGCAGTGCGTGCAAGAGTTGGTTTGTCTTCTGTTCCTGTTTCAATGGATGCCATCAAGAGAGAACGCCGGCTGGAACTGGCAGGTGAAGGTCATCGCTTCTTCGATCTTGTACGTTGGGGCGATGCAGCAAGCAAACTGGCAAGCCGCGGTTTCAAAGCAGGTAAGAATGAAATCTTCCCGATTCCAGCACAGGAATTACAGGGAACCAAACTGGTTCAAAATCCAGGTTACACCTTCTAAAACGAACTGACATGAAGAAAATAACGATAAGTTTTAGCCTGCTTGCTTTGATTGCGCTGGCAGGTTGTAAAAAAGATGGCATTGATAAAGACACCTCTTTTTTAAGTACCGCTACCTTAGGTACTACAGGTAAAGTTTTCGATATCAGCAATGATAATTCGGGGAAAGTAACCATCACTCCAACCGGCGAAGGTGCTTCTTCATTTGTTGTGAAGTTTGGACACGGAACGGGGGCATCTGCTGAAGCAACAATAAAACCCGGGCTTAGTGCTTCACACAATTATCCTGAAGGAAATTATACAGTAGCAATTGTATCAAAGAGCCTCTCAGGTCAGGAGTCTACAGCAACCTATCCATTGCAGATAACCTACAGGGCGCCTGAAAATGTTACGATCAATACAGAGCCCGGCGGGCTTACTTTGAAGGTGTCCGCTACGGCTTTATATGCAGCATCCTACCTTGTATATTTTGGTGATGTGGCCAACGAAGTGGGCACTCCATTAGCAACCGGTGCTTTTGTTTCGCATACGTATGCAGCACCAGGTACTTATAATGTGAAAGTAGTTGCCCTGAGCGGTGGTGCAGCAAAAACAGAAAAGGTCAAGTCGGTAACCGTTACTGATCCTTTTGGCTTGCCCATCACTTTTGAAAGTTCAACCGTTGTTTATTTCTTCGGAACATTTGGCGGCGGACAACAATTCGCTAAGGTTGATAATCCCAATCCATCCGGCTTGAACACTTCTGCTAAAGTTGGAAAATTCACCAGAGGATGGGAATGGTGGAGTGGAACGTATAGTCCATTGAATATTCCACTGGATATGTCACAAGGCAAAAAAATAAAAGTGTTGGTGTACAATCCTGATCCCGCGTTGGTTGGTGCTAAACTGAATGTAGAATTGGAAAAAGCAGATAATAATTCTCCTGCTGATGGTATTGCCATACTAAAAGTTCCTGTTACTACCTCGGGTGCCTGGGAAGAATTGGTATTTGATTTCAGCACCATTTCCGGCATACCTGCCAATGCAAAATTCAATCAGCTCGTGTTGCGCTTTAATGATGCAGCCGATGGAGCTGCCGGCTTAGGCCAGGTGATCTATGTTGACAATTTCAGACAAACCAATTAAAAAAATCAGTATGATACAGTATACAAAATATTGCCTCGTTATTGCACTACTGTTGGTATTCTACAGTTGCAAAAAGAAGGAATACAAGATGGATAGCATTACAACTCCTTCCAATGTTGTGATCAATACAAAAATCATTGGACAGGATGCAACTCACCCTGAAGGAGATGGGTCTGGAAATGTGGAAATCAGTGTTGCCGGTAATAATGTGCTTTACTATCACATTGATTATGGAGTTGACAATCAAAAAAAGTTTGAGGTGATGCCTGCCACTGGTAAAACCACGTACCAGTTCGTTTCAGACAGTGTCAAAACTTTCAGGATTACAGTGAGGGCTTACAGCGCCGGTGCCAATGTAACTACAGTTACCAAAGACATCCGTGTAAGATTTATTTACAATCCTGATCCTTCAATTGCTAATAATCTTTTTGGAACGACCGGTACTAAAACATGGAGAGTTGACAAAAGTATTGCAGGACATTTTGGTGTAGGTCCCTGGGATCCTACTTCGGTTACACCGGTATGGTGGTCAGCAGCCGTTAACGAGAAAGTTGCTTGTTGCAATTGTTTTTACACCGCTACGTTTACGTTTGCCAAGACTGCTAATGGCAATACATTAACCGTTGCTGCGCCTGATGGAGCTTTCACAAAAACAGGTGATTTGGCTAATGGTCTTCCGGGTGTTCCGGCTACGGGTGGTGAAGCTTGTTATGCCGGTTACACAGGAGGTACTTCTAATTTCCTTTTCCTTCCCTCCAAATCGGGAGTGGCAGCTTCTGCGCCTTCCACTAAAGTAGCCATTGCACTTGGCGGCAATACTACTTTTATTGGCTATGGCGCTGTGCAAAAAGTTTACGAGATCATGAGCATTGATGCAAACAGTTTGTACCTGAGGGTTCAGGGAACTGAAACAGGTAATGCCTGGTATTTGAAATTGAAATCAAATTGATTGGATTTTCAAATGACGAACTACGTCTCTCATATCGCAAGCAGCAACTAAGCAGCACAGGGTGCCATGCCCTGTGCTTTCTTTTGCTTGCAGAAATCAGCTATGTTGAAAAAAATGTGTCTGCATGAAATTAGGTGATGTAAAAATGAATGCTATGCTACAAAGAATCTTCCGCTTGTTTTTATTAGCCGTGTTTAGTTTTATTTCTCTCTCGTGTAATAAAAAAGAGGATAAGCAAACGCCGGCAACTGTTGTGCCTGCCGTTAAGGTCGAAAGCACTTCGGTAGAAAGAACCACTGCTGATGCGCTCATGCATTTTACCGTTAGTCTTGATGAAACACCT
>JAGIAB010000303.1 GCA_017745135.1 Flavisolibacter sp. | reverse complement strand
CTTTTAGAAAGTGAGATTTAAAAGCATCTTTGATCCCCGTTTTGTATTTCTTTGTGGGTACTAATCATTTTTTATGAATCAGCCATTATGGGGAATTGATTTAGGAGGAACGAAAATAGAAGGCGTAATACTTCAACCGGAGGGAATTTCAAACCCAATTGTAAGAACAAGGGTTGATACTGAATCGTTCAAAGGTTATGATCACATCATCAATCAAATTGTAAAGCTGGTTGAGAAGATGAAGGAACAATCGGGCTTGCAACCAGGCAAAATTGGTTTTGGTACACCCGGTGTTTTAGATCCCATTCTTCAAACGATGAAGAACTGTAACTCCACTGCTTTGAATGGAATGCCTTTGAAAAAAGATCTCGAAGAAAAAATAAACGTACCTGTTGTTTTAGCCAACGATGCCAATTGTTTTGCACTGGCGGAAACACGTTGGGGAGCGGTGAAAGAAAAATGTCCGGATGCTCAAATTGTGTTCGGAATTATTATGGGAACAGGTGTTGGCGGAGGAATTGTGATCAATAACCAAGTTTGGAATGGAAAGCATGGAATAGCAGGAGAGTGGGGACATAATTTTTTAGATGAAAGTGGTGGTAACTGCTATTGCGGTAAAACTGGTTGTGTGGAAACAGTGATTTCAGGACCTGCAACCGAACGTTATTATGAAAAGCTCACCGGCGAGAAAATAAAATTGAAAGAAATCAGCAAACGATATACAGAAGATGATGCTGCCGCAAAGCAAACAATTGAAAGGCTTTGTGATTTTTTTGGAAAAGCGGTTTCGGTTGTGGTGGATGTTCTCGATCCTGATGTGATTGTAATAGGAGGTGGAGTCGGTAACATTGATGCTTTATACATTGATGGTGTTGAAGCTTTGAAGAAATATATATTCAATAACCGGGTAGATGTTCCAATACTCAAACCAATTTTGGGAGATAGTGCCGGTGTGTTTGGAGCGGCGGCATTGGTAGGATAATTGCATGAATTAATAAAAGCATTCCAATGAAGAGACTTGTTTCATTATTCATGGTCGGTAATCTTATTGTAGCATGTAACAACAGTGCTGACACATCAACCACGTCAACCGATTCGGGCACTGCGCCAAACTCAACCAATGTAGAAAATGTAAATGGTAATATTCCGGATTCGGCTTCAGGAATGACACTCAACCAATCCCTGCCTGTTGATTCATCAAAATTGAAAGACTCCAGTAAGCACTAACTCAAGCGGAAATTTTTCAGGTAATCGGCATCCGCTTTCGCCGCATCCAGCGGTGTAGTGTTTTCGTATGCTTCCTGTTCAACAATATAATATTCCATTCCTTTGGCGTCGGCTTCTTTAAGTATTTTTTTGAAATCAATACTGCCGGTTCCTAAAATAACAGAAGCATCCCTGTCTGATAAAGGCACATTCTTTTTGCGGTCTTTAATATGACATAATTTGAAACGCCCCGGATATTTATCAATCCAGGCAATGGGGTCTTGTCCAGCTGTAACTACCCAGTAAATATCCATTTCAAAATCAACCAGGGCCTTATCAGTGTTTTGCATCAACACATCCTGCGGGTATTGTCCCTCCAATTGAACAAATCCATAATCGTGGTTGTGGTAACCAAATTTGATTCCGTTTTTTTTGCAGATCTCTCCGCGTTGATTAAAGGTTTCTGCAAACTTTTTGAAATCATCAATTGTTTTTTGAGGTCCCAAATAAGCACAGAGTAAATAGCGCATTCCTATTTCAGCAGCTTCAGCAGCCTTTCTCTCAAAATCCTGGTTAATATTACAATGAGAAGAGACGATCTTCATTCCAAGGTCATCCATCAGTTTTTTGAACTCTGTATTTTTCATTCCCCAAAACATACCCATACTACTGTGCTCGTAACTTTCAATTTGTTTGTATCCAAATGAAGCCACCTGTTTCAGAGTGTCTTTAGGGTCATTGGGCATTACATCTCGAAGCGTATACAACTGTAAGCCAAAATTTTTACTGATGTCATTTGAAGATGAGGCTGCGGCACATGCAGTCAGGTAGTTGCTTAACAATATACCAGAAGAAATCATTCCGGTATTCTTGATGAATTCTCTTCTTTTCATGTTATTGATTTTACGCCCAGGCTTTTTCACCTTTTTTGTAAGGAACACAACCATCATAGCGACCGGGCACCGGTTCATAACGCAATGCCTGGGTCATTCCGATTTTAGAAGTAAAGTAACCAAGCATGGTTAATTGTTTCATTATAAAAAAATAGTGCGGCGACATGTGTTGACGCACATATTTTACATTGCCTTTTTGTATCTCATCTCTTTCTCTCGTGTCTTCGGCTTTATTAAAATCGTCCACTTTCTTTTGGTAATCTTTTGCTTCTTTATCCAGAGTCACCAACAAATCATGACGCTGTTGGGGAGTAAGCTTCAGGAATGAAGCATTGTATGTTTTGTCGGCGAGGTCATTAAGTTTGTTCATGCCATCACGAAATACTTTTTGATCGCTTTCTTCATAGCAATCGTTCACCATTACGGTCATGAACTGGCCAACCTTTGCATCTTTTGCTCCCGGCGTTGATGTGCGTGGAAGAATGGTTTCAGCAATTTCATCCAAGTAGGCAATATCATTTGAGCTCCATTCCTGGATAGCACCTGTTTTGGTTTTACAGCCGGTGATGAAAGCATTGGCGCCAATAACAGTGCCTCCTAAAAGAATGCTGATGTATTTAACGGCTTCTCTTCTTTCCATGGTTTATAATTTGATGTGTTGTGTTTTTGTTTTGTGTTTGCTCCTTAAAAGTTTGTTTTGTTTTCTAAGTTTTCTAAGGTTGAGATTAAATGTACGTTTAATGATAATAAGTGTTGTTATTTGGTTTGATGAGAATTTTTATAAGCCCATCTGTATTACTACTATTGATCTTCTGTTGCGTCGCTCCCGATAGCTATCGGGATTGTACATCCTGTAATTCTTATCATCACTTTCGAAGAGTTTTACTGTTTCAAAGATTCCTTAGATCGGAGAATCAGTTCCCTCGTGCCTCGGGATGACAAGTGAGATGTTTACTGGTTCTAAGAGACTTCAAATTGTTAGAGTTTTGAAATCAATAGTTCTCTTACTTGTCATGCTGATCCCGATAGCTATCGGGAGAAGCACCTGATTACAGCACTAAAGAAATCTCAGTAATGACACTTCCACAATGCTCAATAGAATTACTGAACGATGCAGTGAGTGACACAACGAAAGCTCAATAGTAGCAATGAAGATCACTACATAATCATCATCTTTATTTTAAAGAACTAATTCAAATAAAGTAGCATCTTCCTACTTCCTACTTCTGACCTCCGACCTCATACCTCAACCCTCATTCCTGTAAACCACTACCGAATAAATAGAGTCTCCTTAACGGGGCTTAAACTGTATCCCTCCCTGTATTTTCTTTTCACAAACTGGTTCACCTCGTCAAAATTGGTCACTTTCATATTGTCATTATCCCAAACCAATTTAATATTTCTTCCGGGATAATTGAATCTTCCATCCGACCGCGGTGTGCGAACATCATTGCCGCGAACAGCAAGATTAGCCATCAACAACGCTTCGGTAACCGGGCCTGCAATTTCAAAAGGCGAACTCACTTCTTTGTTTCCATAACCTGCAATGCAGGCTTCCACCCATTGGGCATAATGACCTTCTTCACCACCGACCACTCTTGGAATCCTTTGTTTCACTTTTGCTTTTACGCTTTCCGTTTTTGAAGTGGGAATGATGCGTGGGTCTCGACCATAAGTACTGCACATCATCTTTCCTTTTGTGCCAATGAATAATGTGCCGTTACCTCCATCGCCAAATACTTCGTTGGGACCTAATTCCGGCGGTCGCTCGGGTTGTATTCCTCCATCCATCCAATGTAAAACTACATCGTCTTTTGTTTTATTGGTTTTCGGAAAAGTCATTGTTACATGACTTGAAGGAGGACAGCTTTCCGGAAAATAACCACGCTTGAATTCATCTACATAAACACTGCCAACGCTTGCCTGTACATCTTTTACATATTTCAAATCGAGCACACGAAAGGCCGGTTCAATAATATGGCAACCCATATCGCCTAATGCTCCGGTTCCATAATCCCACCAGCCACGCCAGTTAAAAGGAACTAATTTGTCAACGTAATCTTTATAAGGAGCGGTGCCTAACCACAGGTTCCAGTCAAGTTCTTTTGGTACTGGTGCTGTTTGTGAAGGCCACGGAATTCCTTGCGGCCATGCAGGCCTGTCGGTCCAGCAGTAAACCGTATGTACGCTTCCAATCAT
>JAGIAB010000302.1 GCA_017745135.1 Flavisolibacter sp. | reverse complement strand
GTCCATAGCTGTTCATCTACATTGGTAATAAAACAAGCATAGTTAAGCCATTGGTAATAAAGAGCACAATGGTTTGCTCGCCTGTCACGATCCTTTCTGGCTTTACGCTTTCGTTCAGCGGCTTGGTTAAAGGGTAAGGTAATCATGACCAATCGAACTTTAAGCCTTTTGTTTTTACCAATCCACACCCACTGGTCAATACAGCCTTTTGTTCGAAGCAATTTTTTAAGTGGCAATTCATTTCCCTGCTCATCATAAATTTTTACACCATACCGCAACCGGCTTAGGAAATACGCTTTCTTATCCGATAGGCTCCTTAAAGAACTCAAGGCAAAGTATCCCAGGTCTCTTATTACCAAATCTTTTTTGCCTGCGTACTGCTCCACATCCCTGCTGGCTGACTGATCGTTTCTTGTAAATCCACTGAGTGTAAAATGTAAGAACTGCATGGTCTTTATCTCTACAATACACCCAATGCGGGCAACCGCTTTTCTAACTCCACAACTTATGTTACCTGGAAAATAGTCCGCCAACTGATCGGGCAAAGACAGAGCGTGGTACTATCCTGCAAAATCACTTTGTTAAACCAGCAGAATATTGCCCCGTTACGAACCTTATCAATCTGTTTGTTCATCGCATGCTGAAGCAACTGCTCTGCGAAGGCAGAAGCTCCGGCATTGAGCCGCTCAAATAAGGATTGTTTGGACACAGTTTTGCCACTTATCCGACCAATGGCCGCAGCCCACCGCAGTAACTGCAACATTTCTTTAAAGCACTCTCAATAAAGCCCACAACAAAAGCATAGGCCGTTATCTTGCGGGCTTTGCGACGGCAAAACCCACTTTTTTCTGATAGCCTTTTAAAAACAGGCTTGTCAAAGAACTGAGCTAAGTTTTCTTTTACTTTGCCCAGGAAATAGCTGCTTGTTTTCATTGTAAAATGATTTAGCAACTACAAGTAGCTATTTCTTCCCCAATAAATAAATACCTGTGCACAAATTACCCAACTCCTTACTACCCTTCAATTAAACCAACGTGTATAAACTTTTTACCCTTACGCCAATGCGATAGCTATCGGGGCTGAATAGAATTACCGAACGTACAAGAGTGTGACACAAGAGAAGCAGATAGTAGAAATGGAGATCACTACATAATCATCAACTCTTATTTAAAGAACTCACTTAAAATAATACAGCACCCTCTGACTTCTGACCTCCAACCTCCAACTTCTAACCTCGTTTCCTTAAAGAACTATTGAATAAACAAAAGTCTCTCTGGCCTAAGTCTCCCCTTCAGGGGGACAGGGGGATTAAATATCATACTTACTCAGCCTTCTGTACAACGCCGTTCTCGTTATTCCCAACTCTTTGGCGGCTTTTGAAATATTGCCATTGTGTTTTTCAATCACCCGTAAGATGGTGTTTTTTTCAACAGCGCTGAGATTGGTGAAATTTTCTTCGGAGGAAACAGGCGCCGATTCGATGGGTGAGAAGATAATATCTCTCGCAGTAAGTGTTGAATCTTCGGCCATGATCACGGCTCTTTCAATGGTATATTGTAATTCGCGAACGTTACCGGGATAATGATAATGCATCAATTTATCAACGGCAGAACGGTCAAACTCCATTTCAGGTTTTAAATATTTAGAGCTGTAAATTCTGCTGAAATGTTTTGCAAGCAACAGGATATCGCCTTCGCGTTTGCGTAATGGTGGCACTACAATTTCAACTGTATTGATGCGATAGATCAAATCTTTTCGGAAACGGCTTTCATTGGCGAGTTCGGGCAATGGCAGATTCGTAGCACAAATCAAACGGATATCAATGGGTACAGGTGTATTGGTACCAAGACGAATGACCTGCCTGTTTTGCAACACACTTAAAAGTTTTGCCTGTTGATGAAGAGAGATGTTCCCGATTTCATCGAGGAAAAGTGTGCCTGTGTTGGCCGCTTCAAACCTGCCGGTGCGGTCCTCTCTTGCATCGGTAAATGCACCTTTGCGGTGACCGAACAATTCACTTTCAAACAATGTTTCTGTTAATGCGCCAACATCTACTTTAATAAAAGGTTTGGTGCTGCGGTGCGAAAAATGGTGAATAGCTTTTGCGATCAATTCCTTTCCCGTTCCGTTTTCTCCCAGTATTAGAATATTAGCATCGGTTGGAGCTATTTTCTGGATCTTGTAAAAAATATCCTGCATTACTTCCGATTGTCCCAGCAATTCTGTTTCAAATATTGAAGAGGCGACAAGTGGAGCAGCTCCTTTGTGCTCTTTTCTTTTAACAGCATCCTTTATCGTAACTAAGAGTTTTTCGTTTTGCCAGGGCTTTACTACAAAATCAAAAGCGCCTTCTTTAAGAGAGCGAATGGCCAGGTCGATATCTCCATATGCAGTGATCATGATTACGCAAATATTTGGCTTGAGCTCACGGATTTTTTTCAACCAAAAAATTCCTTCATTGCCTGTATTGATAGAACTGTTGAAATTCATATCCAGAAGAAGCACATCAAAATCATGCTTTGATAAAAGAGAACGGATATTCTCGGGATTTTTTTCGGTAATAATTTCTTTTACTTCAGGACGCAGCAATAAACGAACGGCAGTTAGTACATCCACATCATCATCGATCACTAAAACAGATGCAGTTTTTAAAGACATGTATAGTTTGTAGTTTGAAGTTTGGGGTTTGTAGTTTAAAGTTTGCGACATTTATTCACCTGTCCTTGAATCTCTGGCCCTTGATGTTTGATTTATTCAGATAACTTATTAGCGACGTATTCATTTTAGTTACTTCATTGGCAAGCTCATAAAATTCATTGAATTGTTCATTTGAAAAATATTTATTGTCAGCACCTCTGTACAATTGCGATTTGAGTTCGTCGGTCTCGCCTCGTGAAGTGTTTAGTCCTGTTATAAATTCTAATCTGCTCCCTCTTCCAAAGCCTTCAGCTATATTATCCATTATAGAACCTAAAGTTCCTCTTATTTGATCTTTAAATCTAAAATCGGAACAAATGGGTTCAGTAAATGTCAATGGATAAATTTTTTGACAAAGTTCCCTGGCTTTTTGCCAAACTTTTAAATCTTCAAATTTTTGGATAGTAGCCATAAGTCATAGTTCGACTAAAAATAACTCCAAACTACAAACTCCAAACCACAAACTATTGTGCCGACAATACAAATTGCAGATAATCAGGTTTGTTTTTCCAGTGTCAAAGGCACACTGTATCAAAAGCGGACAGTTTCTGTACGGTAACGAACAATTTCGTAGATTAGGGTTTTTCTAACTGATTGATTCCCATAAAAGTCAAATGTTGGCACTGGATTCCTTTTAGAAAGAACAGTTTCTGCATGTTAATGAACCATCTCGCGGCGGAAAACGCGGGATGGTTTTTAAAGAAGAGCTATCGCATAAAAATCATTCGTGGCGGAAATTAGTGTTATAAAATCAACCACCGTGGATAGAAAAATTGAAAGAAAAAGATGGAGTAAAAAACGGGTACTCAGCATTGCCGGAATAGCCGGTATTGTTTTATTGATCGCGGCCAGTATTTATTTCACTTCGGGCAAAAGCAAGTTGAATGTAGATCCTGAAAGAATTACAGTGAGCGAAGTAAAGAATGGTCCTTTCCAGGAATTTATTCCTGTGAATGGAGTAGTGCTGCCGGTTACTACAATTTATCTTGATGCTGTTGAGGGCGGAAGGGTGGAAGAAAAATATGTGGAAGATGGGTCGTTTGTGAAAAAAGGTCAACCACTTTTACGGTTATCCAATACTGATATTGAATTAAGCCTGGTAAATCAGCAAACGCAGGTGTATAATCTGCTTACTCAAATGCAGATATCACGAAATGCCGCACAGCAAAACACAGTCAACAAGCTCAATCAAATGACGGATGTGCAGAGCCAGCTAAAAGAAGCGAAGCGAGTTTATGATCTCAACAAATACCTGTATGAACAAAAGGCGATTGGCCTGCAGGAGTTCAAACAATCGGAAAACAATTACAGCTACCTGGTGAATAAAACAAAACTCACAGAACAATTGTTGCAGCAGGATTCTCTTTCCAATTCTCAACAGGTTTCCCAGGCACAGCAATCCTATAAAGGTTCGCAGAATGCCCTGAATGTAATGCGCAAAAAAGTAGGTGATCTCATCGTTCGTGCACCAATTGATGGGCAACTGACTTCTTTGGATGTTGAAATTGGCCAGAGTAAAAACAAAGGTGAGCGACTTGGACAAGTGGATGTACTAAGCGGCTATAAAGTGAGAGTGGATGTAGATGAACATTATTTATCAAG
>JAGIAB010000301.1 GCA_017745135.1 Flavisolibacter sp. | reverse complement strand
ACTCCATCTTTTTCTACCCATTTAAGGTATTTGTTAAATGGTTTGGTTACTACACGATTGGAGGCTTTATGCGAAACAATAATTCCATTCAATTTCTCTTTCGCCCAATGAATTAGTTTACGTTCCTGAAGAGAATGAAAACATTAAAGCCATTGATTGGACAAATACAGCCAAAATATTTGATAAGATTTACAAAATGGTTAGTTGTACAGGAAATCAATGCTTTTTTGCGCCGCATTTTATAGCTCAATCTCTAGGGGAAACCGGAATTGAACTAGGGTCAGGAAATAAATCTGAAAGAGCCTGGAACGGACTCGTTAAGTATGAACTGAACGCCAAGGGCAAAGAATCAAGGACAGACACTGGAAGTATGATTAAGGAACATTGCATTAAGATAAAAACTGACAGGCTTGGAAACATCATTTATCCTGTTAGGATTTCATTATTGGATGAACCTGGAGAATCATTCACTGATATACCAACTAATCAGCCTGTAAAAGATTGATATGGTAAAACGTACTCTTTACTTTGGCAATCCCGCCTATCTCAAAACCAAAACCGCACATCTTATCATTTAAAAGCAGGTGGCGGTTTCCGTCCAATTGAGATGATAAGCAATCTTTAGATTGGCAGAACTTTCACTTATACAAAATGCGTTTCACAAAATGTGTAACGCATTTTGTTATCACCGGTTTGAAAAACCCGCCTAACTTTATAATCCCTAAAATTGAGAATGAAAAACGGAGCTGCTTCTTATGGCAAATGCCTGTTTTGCAATAAGGATTTTTCAAAGTCAGCTATCACCCGGCATTTAAGCACACATCTTACGCAAAGGCTGAAGGAAGACAGGCCAGGCAAATCATTTCTCATAAAGGTAGAAACGGACCCACGTTGGGGTAAAACTCCTTATTTCTTGCATCTATGGGTGGATGGCAAGGCAACGATGGGTGATATTGATGATTTCTTACGCGGTATATGGCTGGAATGTTGCGGGCACATGAGCTCATTTACCAACCCGAAACAAAAAAGACGTGGAGGCATGTTCGATTTTTTTGAAGCCCAGGAACTTCTGATGAAAGATAAAATGAAGGATTATGAAAAGTTGATGGAAGAAGCGAATGGTGAAGTCCCCCAAAGCAAAAAAGTCAAAGACGTACTGTATAAGGATTTAAAGCTTAATTACGATTACGATTTTGGAAGCACCACATCTTTGCAACTGACTGTAGCTGGCGAATATGCTATACAGGCCAGGGAAGAAATTATATTACTGTCCCGCAACGAACCTCCGGAAATCATATGTTCAAATTGTGCGAAAGCACCAGCTACGCAAATGTGTACGGTGTGTATCTATAACAGTGAGGCCTTTTTCTGTGATAAGTGCGCAAAGCTTCACGCCAAAACCTGCCCTGATTTTGAAGATTATTCAGCCTTGCCAGTCGTTAACTCACCACGAATGGGTGTTTGTGCTTATGAAGGCGGCACTATTGATGTAGAAAGAGACGTGCGCCGGTAATTTTAAGTAATCTGTATAAAGAAACAGCTTTAAGAGCTCTTCTTTACTTCCTCTGATCTTTTTTGAGCAGCTAAATTTTCTGTGCCTTAAGTGATCCAAATCTTTTGTTGCACAGGTGTACGTACAAAGACGGGGCCTGCTAAAGCTTACAATTATTTTCATTAAGACAGGCTAAAGGTTTGAAAAATAAAATCTGCTGTTTATCTTTTCTTCAAGAACATTCAATCACTATGACAAAACGTATACTGCGTTACAGCTCCTGCCGTTATGATTCGTTTCCAATTAAATAATTACCCAATGGTTAAACGCACTCTTTATTTTGGCAATCCCGCCTATCTCAAAACCAAAACAGAACAAGTCGTCATTGAAAAGCAGAATGATGGCGAAGTGATTTCTGTTCCTATTGAAGATGTAGGATTAATCGTTCTAGATCATGGCCAAATTACCATCACCTCTGGCTTAATGGCCAAGCTGCTGGAGAAAAATGTGGCACTAATCAGTTGTGACAATACCCATCATCCGACCGGCTTAATGCTCAACCTCGATGGTCATACTTTGCAAAGCCGCCAGTTTGCTGCACAAATTGAATCATCATTGCCATTAAAAAAACAATTGTGGCAGCAAACCATCACTGCAAAAATTTATAACCAGGCAACATTGTTAAAACAATTGAACAAGGAAAATAAATTTTTACTCAATCTTGCCAAAGATGTCAAAAGCGGCGATAGTGAAAATCATGAAGCCAAAGCCGCCTCTTACTACTGGAAGAATTTATTTCCTCCATTTGTCGGCGCCTTTCGCCGCGACCGCTACGGCATGCCGCCAAACAACATGCTGAATTACGGTTATGCTATTTTAAGAGCCGTAGTAGCAAGAAGCCTGGTGGGTTCCGGCCTCCTCCCTACCCTTGGCATTTTTCACCGCAATCAATACAATGCCTATTGCCTGGCAGACGACATCATGGAACCTTACCGCCCTTTTGTCGACAAACTAGTATGTAACATGCTCGATCCTTTGGAACCTGCTTTTGAACTGACCCCGGAAATAAAAAGACAGTTACTAACCATTCCTGCAATGGATGTTTACATTAACGGCGATAAAAGCCCTTTGATGATTGGCGTGCAAAGAACAACCGCCTCATTGGCCAAATGCTTTGAAGGCAAGGGTAAGAATATTGTTTACGGCGAGCTGGAATAAGTTGCCCGCCTTAGTGCTGGGAATTTGGTATTTAGAATTTAATTTTTGTTACCTTATGTACGAACGCTTAAATGCCTATCGCATTATGTGGGTGCTGGTACATTTTGATCTGCCGACAGAAACCAAAAAGGACCGGAAAGCTTATGCTAATTTCCGCAAGCTGATCATGAAGGATGGTTTCCAGATGTTCCAGTTCAGCATGTACATCCGCCATTGCAGCAGCAAGGAAAATGCAGAAGTGCACGTAGACAGGGTAAAGAAAATATTACCGGCGAAAGGACATATCGGGATTCTATGCATAACCGATAAGCAGTTTGGAATGATGGAAATATTCCGTGGAAAAGAAACAGTAAAGGTACCTGAGACCGTACAACAATTAGAGATGTTTTGATTCTTTCGCATAGTCAGACTGCTTCCTGCCGGAGCAATGCCGGTCAAATAGCAGTTTGGTCAAAGCCGCATAACGGCGATAGTATGGTAGAAAAGATTATCGTTTATTTACAAAGCTCTGTAGGGGCGCCATTAAAATGAATTCTGGTATGGCTAATACGTATTCACAAATATCCATTCATTGTGTATTTGCTGTAAAAGGAAGAGAGAATGATATCACCTGCGAATGGCGGAACGATTTACACAGGTATATCTCAGGAATCATTACAGGAAATGGTGCAAAGGCCCTGTCCGTGGGAGGATGGAAAGACCATGTGCATATTTTTTTCGGATTGCCTGTTACTGCCTCCATTTCGGATTTTATGAGCATCGTTAAATCAAACAGCAGCAGATGGATCAACGAACAACGGTTTGTCAAAGGAAAATTTCAGTGGCAGGCAGGATATGGTGCGTTTTCCCATTCAAGAAGCCAGAGGGACCAAGTAATCAACTATATTATGACACAGGAAGAACACCACAGGACAAAAACATTTAAGGAAGAATATTTAAAAATACTAACCGATTTTGACGTGGCCTATGATGAAAAGTATCTGTTTGAATTCTATGATTGATCTGACTTTAAATACCGCCCCTACGGGGCTTTGGGGTTCATGTAACTGCTGCTTTCTACCATTATGCCGGCCATACTGGCCTTTAAGACCACCTTTCGAAGGCTCCAATAAATATCTTTAAAGGAAAAAGTGAGGCAACTTCCATTTAAATGGAAATAAAACCTCACTTTTTTTGTTCTAAAAGCACCTGAAAAGCAGTTCAATTGCGGTTTCCGGAGAAACCCGATGCAAAAGAACTAAAGTTGAAAGCAAATCACAACCAGAAGTCATTTCACCCGCTGCCGTATAGTGATGCAAAAGAACTAAAGTTGAAAGCAAATCACAACCCGGTAGCTGGCCAGGATCTTATTCATCCAGATGCAAAAGAACTAAAGTTGAAAGCAAATCACAACGTATTGTTGTCAGGAATCCGGCGACTAGGTGATGCAAAAGAACTAAAGTTGAAAGCAAATCACAACAACAATATTCATATACAAAAAGTATCTGAGGATGCAAAAGAACTAAAGTTGAAAGCAAATCACAACTTCTAGTATGTTTTTTAAGGTGTTTATAAAGATGCAAAAGAACTAAAGTTGAAAGCAAATCACAACCAGTTTGCAGTTCCTTCAATTGTGAGATCAGATGCAAAAGAACTAAAGTTGAAAGCAAATCACAACCCTTTTTATTTGGTATTGCTTTTTTTATTGATGCAAAAGAACTAAAGTTGAAAGCAAATCACAACCTCCAGTACCTTCACAATGCACGCAGGCTAGATGCAAAAGAACTAAAGTTGAAAGCAAATCACAACCCCTCATTGCTACTAAACGAAGCCACAGGAGATGCAAAAGAACTAAAGTTGAAAGCAAATCACAACTAAGTAATTGTTCAAACGTGGCGATCATATGATGCAAAAGAACTAAAGTTGAAAGCAAATCACAACTCAACAGAAGCAATTACAAGCAGATCAATTGATGCAAAAGAACTAAAGTTGAAAGCAAATCACAACTTAATTGCCGTTACCATATTTGCCACATTAGATGCAAAAGAACTAAAGTTGAAAGCAAATCACAACTCACACCACACTTTTCAGGTGCTAACAAAAGATGCAAAAGAACTAAAGTTGAAAGCAAATCACAACATTGTAATTATTTGCCTTTAAATATGAAAAGATGCAAAAGAACTAAAGTTGAAAGCAAATCACAACCAGACCCCCTACACG
>JAGIAB010000300.1 GCA_017745135.1 Flavisolibacter sp. | reverse complement strand
CCCTTTCACTTGCTTTACTTTCATTGATGGTTTTTGCGAGCTGTAAAAAAAATAATAACAATACCCCGGCTGTAAAGGATATGTACAATATCAGTGCGAGCATGTCGCCTTCACAGGAAACAGGTACCCTTGCCGGTAATCCTACGGGGTCAGGTACCGTAACGGGTACATATAACTCTACTACCAATTTGTTACAATACAATGTTACCTGGACTGGCCTGACTGGGCCGGCCACGCTGGGGCATTTTCATGGTCCTGCACTTGCCGGAGCTAATGCAAGTCCTGTGATCACCTTCACACTTAATAATAATGGAAATGCCGGGTATGCTGCTGCTACCGTTACCTTAACCGACGCACAGGAAGCTGATCTTTTAGCTGGAAAATGGTATGCCAATATTCATACACAAATGAATGGAGCAGGAGAGATCAGGGGACAGGTGACTGCCACACTCCAATAATATGTCGTCTTTTTCTTGCCTGTCCTGTTTTTTACGGGACAGGTATTTTTGTATTGATGAGATGCCGAACAAATCGCTCACTTCGTGTAATTCGTCTTAATTCGTGTAATTCGTGTTTCTAATGAGCAAAGTCCGCATCATATCTTCCTTTGATCCTTTCTATTGGCGGGTTAAAGTATCCAAATTTTAAATGAGGAAACTCTTCCTGAATCAATTCCATCAATTGTTTGATGCCTAAAATTTCGCCACCATCCATCACGCCGATCTTTCCTAAATACCAATCAGGGTCGATATTGAAATTTCTCCATTGGATCATGCAGAGGTCGGTATCAATGATCAGTTTGCGCAGGGCTTCATATTCGGCAACAGAATCTGTCATCCCTGGAAAAACAAAATAATTGATCGAAGTCCATCCACCGAATTCCCTCACTACTTTCAGGCTTTCAATGATGTCTTCAAAATCATAATTGTTCGGACGGTAGTAAGGCATGTAAATTTCTCTTCGTGCCGAATTGGTGCTTACACGAATGCTATTCAATCCGGCTTTACACAATTCTCTCACGGCATCCGGCTTTGAACCGTTCGTATTAATATTGATGCTTCCTTTTTGCGTGTGCTTCCTGATTTCAATAATTGATTCGCGAATGGTTTCCCACATCAGTAAAGGCTCGCCTTCGCAACCTTGTCCGAAACTAACAATGGGATAAGGAGCTGTTTCCAAATGAGGAACCGTGTATTCAACAATTTCTTCTGCTGAGGGTTTGAAGGACAAACGATCCTGCGTTGATACAATTGATTCATCTTCAGGCTGAAAAGAAATACATCCCACACAATTGGCATTGCAGGCAGGTGAAGAAGGAATCGGGCATTCCCATCTGCCCATAAAATAATTTCTTGCAGCAGGACAATGATAGGTGAGTGCACAATTGTTTGCCAGGTGACTGACCAAGCGATTGTGAGGATAGGCCTTCAACAAACTTTCTACTCCTTGTTCAACTTTCTCCTGATCAAAGCCTTCACATTCCTGTCGGATGTCCTGTTCAATGCGAACAGCAGGAACGTAAAATTTTTCATTGTGCCAACCGACAGCGGTATAACAAAACAACGGGAGAGTAGGAGCGGCCGGAAGTGTTTCGTACGCGGCCAAATAAAAACCCGTATGTGCAGGCGGAATGAAGGCAGCAACAGCCCATCCTTTTTCGCACAAACGCATTTCGCCCGTTTTTACGTCAATGCCAATTCCTCTTCGTTCGGGTAATTCATATAGTTGTCCACCTTCGGGTAGTTCTATCCATTCATCTTCGGGTATGGGCATAGCATCCCATCCGCTTCTTCCTACTACGTATAAAGAAGTGTCTTCAAAAATATTTCCCTTACCATCTGAATATAGTATGTATGGAGACATCTTAAAAGGTTTAGGGTTGAAGGTTAAGGATTAAGGGTTTGCCGGCTCTCACCTTCTACCTTCTTCCGTTCACCTTCCATCTTTTCTTTACAAAAAGCATTCATCTTCGCTACTTCCAATGTTGAAAGATCCTGCGTCACCTGGTACTGCAAATATTTTTTGTTGGTGTTGAATATTGTTAGGAAATCTTCTCTTACGATCACTTCAGACAACTCCTCCCATTTTACCAGGTGATCTCTATAATAGCCTGGAATTTTAATACCGTCATTAGTAAAAAAAATCGTTGTTTCCTGAAAGATCCTTCTTTCCGAAAACATCAGAACAATACACAACAAAACAAACATAAATACACCAACATAATCATTAGGTCTTTCGGTGCCGATCATTAAAAAACCAAGAATAGTAAAGGCCGCTACCTGCGTCAGCCGAAGCCAGTAATTGTAGTGCGCAGACAGATCCATTCTTCTTCTGAAAAACCCATAAAACAATGAAATGCTTGCCACAAGTAAAACAAGGGCAATAGGCAAAAGGTTTTTATAATTAGCTATACGATAGTAATTGGCCGCATTGAAGATCATAAAAAAGCCAACAACGACATGCAATACGCCTGCACTTCGCCTCCTGCTTTCTATGCCTTCAATTTTTACCGTAACACTATACATTCTCTACCGGGTTACTCTGCACGATAAGATTACATAATTTGAACAAAACTCTGGCGCCTACGTTGGCATCCCAACCGTTCTCGCTGGTGCTTACCTCACTCAAATCAAAGCCAACAATTTTTTTACCAGCTTTTATAATTTGTTTGAAGATGTAATACACTTCTTCAGTTTGAAAGCCGCCCGGAACAGGTGTGCCTGTATTTGGACAAAGCTTTGGATCCAAACCATCAATATCAAAGCTGATGTAGACTTGATCAGGTAACTGATCAATAATTTCTTCAGAAATTTTTTTGAAGGTTTCCCCTTCAAATCGCCGCTCACGAATTTCTCTTTCGAAATAGGTTCTTATCCTTGAAGAATTCTGTAAAATAAATTCATGTTCACCTTCTGAATAATCCCTGATACCCACCTGCACCAGTTTTTGAAGCTGTGGAATTTCTTTTAGCGCATTGTACATGATGCTGGCATGCGAATACACAAAACCTTCGTAGGCTTCACGAAGATCGCAGTGCGCATCTATTTGCAAAATGCCAAAATCGCCGTGCTTTTCGCCCACTGCTTTCATAAAACCAAGCGGAGTGCTGTGGTCGCCGCCCAAAAGGCCTACAATTTTGTTTTTATCGAGGAGATACTTTGTTTGCTGATATACCCAGTGGTTTAAAAAATAGCCGCCTTCATTTACTTCCTTCAAAGTTTTGCACATGAACTGGTTATTCTCCACGGCATCACCTTTGGAAATATAATCAATGTAGAGTTCGGCTTCTTTACGGAGATAATCGCTTTTGAGTAAGATTTTGCGGTCGGCTTCTTTTAAGTAGAACCCTTGTTTCCATCCATCGGGAATATCCGGGTCAAAAAGGTCAACCTGCAAACTTGCTCTCATGATCTGCTCTGCAGAGCGGGCCGTACCCGAACCAAAGCTTACAGTCACTTCCCAGGGAACCGGTAACAACACCAGCCTGGCATCGTCTTCAGAAAAGGGTAAGCCGAAAATGTTATTGTTAGGGTTTCCGGCACTATTCGGGTCAAATGTTGAAAGGTCAACCATTGTTGGTAATTAAAGCGGTGCAAGTTAGGAAGGTTTTGTATAAGCAGAAAAGGTTTAAGGTTTTTGTGGGAAAAACGATTGTAGAAAGCAAAGGCAGGAATAGTTGAAGATGAATAAAAAAGAATTTTTAGAATTAGAAATAAAGAACAGGATTGGGAAAATATTTATGTAGCCAGCTTCATTGCTATTGTCAACGCCTGTTGTGTCACTCACTTTTGCGGTTGGTAATTCTATTCAGCCCCGATAGCTATCGGGGTGGAAGTGTCATTACAGGGTTGTATCGTCTCTTCAATCGACGAGTGCCCACCGCGGCGATCGCAGCGTCCGCAGCGGTTTCATCTCTTCAAATTTGTCAGGTTTGATGAAGTGAAGACTGTTTAGACTTTGATGATAAGAATTACTGAACGATGAACGGAGCGTCGCAAGCAAAGTCAAATAGTAGCAATGCAGATCGGTTCATAAAAAATTTCTAATACTCCTATTATGTCAAACGTCAAAAAACAGGTGTAACTCTTCCAATTCTTCCAGCAATTCATCTGTAAAAATTGCCCCTGCTTATTATTTTGTGAAAACTCGTTAACAAAGCGAAATTCGCCCCCTCACAAACCCTCACAGACCTTTTTTGCTCTACCTTTGCCCTCGCCATCTTCCGGAACATAAACCAACGGATTGAAGCTTCTTCGGAAGCCGGTTGGCAGATAAACTGTCCACAGATGAAAAAATTACACATTATTC
>JAGIAB010000002.1:18544-33719 GCA_017745135.1 Flavisolibacter sp. | reverse complement strand
GCACATACACTGGCGTTGTCGGAGATATAGTAAAGACTGCTGAAGGTGGAGGTGGCGCAGTTTCAGTGATTGTAATTTTTCTTATCCTAATTGCATTTGCTCCTGTAGTAGTTCCAGAATAAGCAGTAATATCCAAAGACGGATTAGCTGGAGAGATAGAATTAAATGTAAGTGTATAGTCTGTATAAGTAGTACCGCCAGTCATAGCTTGTGCTCCACTTACATTTCTTGTTCTATTGTCTGGGCCAGCACAGGGTGAATTAGTACTTCCACTGCTACTTGAGATGGCTACCTGTAAATATAATGGGTTGCCTATAACGTTCGTAATTACAGCAGCATTTATTTTAACTTCATAAGAATTATTTTGCTTAAAATTATAAGCAAATCTGTATTGCGTTCCCCTTGTGTCACTCGAGTTAATATATTCAACAGGAAGTTCTACTGCTTTGGCAGAAGTATTATATTGTGGTTGTCCGTAAATACTGCCGTGAGAGATAGTTGTGTTATTTCCTCCTACTGTTGCAGGTACATTTACACCACCAGCAAATATATTACAGGGTGGATTTGATGGATTCCAATTTTCGTAGTCAATTATTGCGTTTTGTGAATATGACCTCAGACTGGTTAAGGATAAGACAAGCATCATTGCTTTTAAAAATCTAAATTTCATAAAAGTGAGTTTTGGTGAATTGTTGTTATTCTTTTTCTAAGTGAACTTGAAGGCCGATACTAATTTGGAATTGCTTCCTATGAAAATCTTCGTTAGTGTATTGGGATTGAGCGTATCCTGCTAAAAATTCCAAGCCAACGCAGTTATTAAAATAAATTGCCGGGCCAGCAGCAAAAGAGAAGCTGTTAAGTGAATATTTAGTAGGAGTACTATTATAACCTTTCACTTTCTCAGCGCCGTGTTGATAGCTTCCTTCCAAAAGGATGTTAAATGGCTGCTCAATATCAAGAAAATAATATCTGGCAAAAGGGCCAAAATAAAACCCTGTTTTTTTCGATGAAAAAGTAGAAAGACCTCTTTTGTCATATACATAACTGAGTTTCAGACCAGCGGCAATCTTATTTATGAAGAGATAACCAATGTTGGGAGATATTTGTAAATAGTGGCTTTTTTCATCAAGAGTTTTATAAACAGCACCACTACCACCACCTCCAACAAGCCAATTATTCTTTGTTATTTGAGAGAAAGCAGTTAGCATTAAGTTTAAGCCAAGGAGCATCAAGAAAAAACCTTTCATATAGAAACATTTGTTTTATTACGTGGGAAGAAAACAACTTAAATCTCTTTTTGTTTATAAAACTAATGATGCTGCAACCTGAACAGAAAATTTACCACTACAACATTACTACAGCATCTGTCCGTTCTATGCAGATTTTACTACATCATTATTACATCAATAAGAAAAATACCTTAAAGACGAAGGTGAAAATGAAAAAAAGCATATTCACAGTAAAGGAATTAAGCACATGCTATTTTTGATTTTCAAATTCTTTTTATGAAATTGAAATGGCTGCTTCTCTTTTCCCTTATTTCTTTATTTGCCAACTCGCAATCAAAAGATGAAAAAGAAATCAGGCAGTTACTCGCCACACAAACCGGGAGCTGGAACCGCGGCGATATTGAAGGCTTTATGCAAACTTATTGGAAGAGTGACTCATTACTGTTTATTGGAAAGAGTGGTGTGCGTTTTGGCTGGCAGGAAACCTTAAATAACTACAAAAAAGGATATCCTGATACGATTGCTATGGGAAAGCTTTCTTTCGACATCATCAGAATAAAGAAGCTTTCGCCTGAATATTATTACGTTGTTGGCAAATGGATGTTGAAAAGAACCATCGGCGATTTAAGTGGTCATTATGATTTGCTATTGAGAAAGATCAAAGGCAAATGGTACATCATTGCCGATCATAGTTCGTAATGTTTTATTTCCATGCCTTGTAATAATAGCGCAGCAGCATGTACAAACTGATAATGAAAATCAAATAAAAAAGAACATTGTACCATTGAATGCCATTCAATACAAATCCCAGCCGGAAAAAAATGCCCAAAGTTGCAATACTTAAAAGCCACAATGCGCCCCATGAAAATGAGTTGACTATTTTCCGGAAATATCTTTTGATCTCAGGGTCCATCCCGCTGTTATATTCATCCATTTTGTATCAGAGTTTGAAATTAACAGTATGCAGTTGGCAATTCTTGCAAATGAAACGAAAGTCAAGGTACTAATAAACCTTTGAATGAAATGGAATCACCGTTGAAGACATTGAAGTCCACTTTTGATGCAATGCCATTTACTTTTCCTTGCTCACTATGTTGCCAAAAAGTCCAGTCGCGGCTGATGCGTGGCTGGTGTGGTTGCAAATAATGCGCTACCCAAAGAGGATAATCATCAAAATATCCTTTCAGATTTTTATCGTAAAAATCAAGATAGGTGTAAATGATCGGGCGAACATGATAATAGTTCTCTACAACATCCAGCCATTCTTTTAATTCCATCCGTAGTTGATCGGGCTTTGAGCTGTACCGATGTTCTATATCAATCACAGGCGGAAGATCGCCGCTTTCCAGGTTTACGTTCCTGATAAAATTTTGCGCCTGCATTCTTCCATCTTTAGTAGCGATAAAAAAATGATAAGCACCTCTCACTATTCCTGCCTGTTTGGATTTTCTCCAGTTGCGTTTGAAATAAGGATCGATATTGCTGATGCCTTCCGTTGCTTTTATAAAAGCGAATTGTAAACGGATGTCGCGAACATTCATCTCTTTCACCAGGTCCCAGGAGATGGTTTGCTGGTAACGGGAAACATCGATGCCGTGGATCTCGTATTGGGCGGGAATGGGAATGCCAAATTCAGGATAACGTACAAATTGCAGTTGCCTGCTTTGCCACCACAAATAGCCGAGGTAAAAAATGAAGCATGCCGCAGAAACAACCGAAACCGTAAGGAACAATTGGAGAAAACGCCTTCTTGACTTTTTGCTTGCCACTGTGCAATGATAAGGAGAGAATTGTGAATCGTCAATCGTGAAATGTGAATTGGAGAAGTTGTGTGCTTTGATAAATTGTTAAATGGATTATTGATTGATTTATTATTGATGATTCACTGGCTTTTGAAATTGCATGCAGTAGCAAATAATCAGTAATCAATAATCAGTAATCACCCATGTAAACATTTGCCGAATCAAAGAATCCTTCCATTCACGATTGACGATTCACGATTGACGTTCGTATCTTGCAGTTATGCCGCAGTTCAACTGGAATGATAGTGTGAATTTTTTAAAGAAGCTGACCTTTCGCCGGGTTTGGAATTATGTGAAAGTGTTGAGCAGCTATCACCTGAGCAAGTGGACGAAGAAAAGTATTCAGTGGGGCTATCCGGTTTCTATCTCATTTGAACCGACAACTTCCTGCAATCTTCGTTGCCCCGAATGTCCAAGCGGATTAAGAGCCTTTTCAAGACCAACGGGAATGTTGAAGAAAGATTTCTTCAGGGAAACCATCGATCAACTGCATAAAGAACTGGCGTACCTGGTTTTTTACTTCCAGGGAGAGCCTTATCTCAATCCTGATTTTCTGAATATGGTGCAATATGCATCCTCCAAAAAAATTTATACGGCAACATCTACCAATGCGCACTACCTGAATGACAAAAACGCAAAGCAAACAGTGGAAAGTGGTTTGGATCGATTAATCATTTCTATTGACGGAACTACACAGGAAACGTACCAGCAATATCGTGTCGGTGGAAACCTTCAAAAAGTTTTGGAAGGCGCCGCTACTGTGGTGAAGTGGAAGAAAGAACTCAAAAGCAAAACACCTTTTATCATTTTTCAATTTTTGGTGGTTCGTCATAATGAACATCAAATTGAAGAAGTACAAAAATTGGCGAAACAAATTGGTGTTGACCAGGTGCGTTTAAAAACAGCACAGGTTTACGATTATGAAAACGATCCCAATCATTTGATTCCAAAAAATGAAAAATACAGCCGCTATAAAAAAGACAGGAACGGCAAGTTTGTATTTAAAGGAAGAAATGCCAACCACTGCTGGCGCCTGCACCACGATCCGGTAATTACCTGGGATGGCACTGTAGTTCCGTGCTGCTTTGATAAAGATGCACAACATAAACTGGGCGATCTGAAACAACAAAGCTTTAAAGAGTTATGGCATAATGAAAATTACCGGCACTTCAGAAGCCAGGTTTTACAAAGCCGCAAAAACATTGACATCTGTGCCAATTGCTCAGAAGGAGTGAAGGTTTGGGGATAAAGCTGTTTACAAAACAGCGTCTTCAAATTTTTTATTGTGAAAAAGCAAAGGCACCAGCTCTATTCCAATTCCCATTATAATGATCACTCCAATTAACAAAGTCCTGAACTCTGAAGTCAACGTTGGATTTTGCATGTGAGCATGAGCGGCCCTCCATGCACAAAAAATGATCAGCAAACCAAACAAAATTTCAAACACCACATCTCCTTTTTTAAAGGCACGCAGGAAAAAGAAATAGATGAGACCTATTACTAAAAAAACCAGGTTTACTGCAAAGATCAAAGAAGATACATTGATAAAGTCGGCAGGACGATAGCCGGTGCTTTCACGGAAAATCATATTGTAAATAAGACAAAGAAGTGTGACAGAGATGCCGACAAATACACTGGTTAATACAGCTTTCGAAAATGGGGATTGATGAGACTCGTAATTCATGGTTTCATTTTTAAATGTCAAAGAAGAGTATTGGAAATAACGCTGATATGCAAAATTAGAAATAACCGAATTAGGCTTGATTAGAATATTACGCTGATAGCAGTCACAGCTTTTGCTGACACTCATCATTCTTTAATGAACATTCAACACCATCGCGTAAAAGATCATTTTTTCAACTGATGACAAACAGGATAATCGTTGTTGCAACAGGATAGTTTTGCAGCATGAGTATCGACAGAGACATTCAGCAAACAAGGTTCGCCAATTCACGGCATAAAGCTCTCATCAATATTCTGTACACTTATGGTTGGGCACTGGAGAGAATTAAAAATATTCTCGCTCATCATGGAATTACACACCAGCAGTTTAACATGCTGCGAATTCTTCGCGGACGCTATCCAAGGCCTTTCTCAACTCTGCAAATACGGGAACGAATGTTGGATAAAATGAGTGATACCAGCCGCATTGTTGACAGGCTGATTTTAAAAAGCATTGCGCAAAAATCAATCTCTTCAGTAGATCACCGCCTGGTTGATGTATTAATTACAGAAAAAGGTCTGGAGATTTTAAGGGAGATTGATGAAGGTCCGGATATTGTTTCGGAAGTAATGAGCAATGTAACAGAAGAGGAAATGGAAGAATTAAGCCAGCTCCTCGACAAAATCCGCCGTTCGAATTAGTGAGAATACTCGTGATGGTTTATAAGTTTCATCCTCTCAAGATGTTAAATCATCTACGTTAACCGTTTTTTAGTCTTTTTTCACGCCTTGTTCAGCTTCAAATCTTGATCTTTGGTGAACTGATCATTAATTTTATTTTTCCGATAAGGCTATGAAAAAAATCATCCTCCTTCCACTACTAACCATCGCTTTTTCGCTGTCTCTTTTTGCACAACAGGCCGCTTCACCTAAGTATGAATTTCGTGGAGTGTGGATCGCCACCGTTGATAATATTGACTGGCCAAAGAGAAATCAATACGATGTTGCAAGCCAGAAAGCTGAATTCATCCGCCAATTGGATATGCATAAAGCCAATGGTATGAATGCAATGGTTGTACAGGTTCGGCCTGCTTCCGATGCTTTTTATCCGTCTCAATACGAGCCCTGGAGCCAATGGCTCACTGGCAAGCAGGGTAAACCACCTGTGCCATTTTATGATCCCTTGCAGTTTACCATTGAAGAATCACATAAACGAGGCTTCGAGTACCATGCATGGCTCAATCCCTATAGAGCCAATTTCAATGTAGCAACCGCTTCCATAGCTCCTAATCATATTACCCGTTTGCACCCCGAATGGTTCCTGAGATACGGAAATACTTTGTATTTCGATCCGGGAAATAAGCAGGCGCAGGACTGGGTGGTAACTGTGGTAAAAGATATTGTTGGCAGGTACGATATTGATGCCATCCATATGGACGATTATTTCTATCCTTATCGCATTGCGGGAAAAGAATTTCCTGATACCGCTTCTTACAGGCTTTATGGAAAAGGGATGAAGAAAGATGACTGGAGAAGAAGCAATGTGGATTCGATCATCAATAAATTATCGGTTGCTATTAAGGAAACAAAGCCTTGGGTAAAGTTTGGAATTTCTCCTTTTGGCGTTTGGCGTAATCAAAGCCAGGACCCCATGGGAAGCCCCACAAAAGCAGGTCAAACCAACTATGATGATCTGTACGCCGACATTTTACTTTGGCTGAAAAACGAATGGATTGATTATGTAGCTCCTCAGATCTATTGGGAGTTCTCTCAGCCTAACGCACCCTTTCAACCTATTTTGGATTGGTGGAACAAGCATACGTATGGAAGACAGTGCTACATTGGCCTTGGTATTTATCGTGCCGGCAGCAACGCCGCCTGGAGGGATGTAACACAGTTGCCCCGTCAGCTCGATTCATTGAGAAACAAGGAAAATGTACAAGGCGCAATTTATTTCAGTAGTACAACCTTTGATAAAAACCCAAATGGTTGGAACGATACCCTTCGCACAAAATATTACCGTGAGCCTGCATTGATCCCGCCAATGCCCTGGTTGCCTGAAAATCCAAACCGGAGAGCCAATTCAACAGGATTGACTCCAACTTCCGTTCAAACTCCGATAGATAAGAAAGGAAAGTAATTATTCCTGTCAGCCTTTATCGTGATGGCGGTCATTGATTGGAAAGGACAAGGAAAGAAATATTTGTCCTTCAATCAATTTCTATGCGGTATCGAATAATGCTTCATTCTTCTAGTCAATGAAGCACTAAAATAGGCGGCCTGTTTAATTCCTTTTCAAAGCATTGGGTTTTCGTTCCAGGTAATCAGTATATTCTTTTGACCCAAGCCGGATAAAGACCGGAAGCGAGGTTGCTTTTTGGAGTTGTAATTCCTTTTTGCAGAAGTATCCCAGGTGTTGTTTGTAGAAATTTTGCGGCAAAGGACTTAGAAAAATTTTTCTGCCTACCGTATCTGTTTGTCGCTTCAAATTCAGTTGGGACGAGGCTTGCGGTGAATTTAACAACGCAATGGCCAAGAAAACAAACAGTATTCTGCCCATGGATTGGGATTTGCAGTAAATTTACGGCTTGATTTTTGTGAACCCGGCAAAATTTTCTTGTACAAATGAGAACAATCTTGCCATAGACGAGTCCGATAATGAGCCTTAGCCAGAATTTACAACAGAAACTATTACAGAAACTATCGCCCCAGCAGATTCAACTTATGAAACTGCTGCAGGTGCCTACTGCCAATTTAGAGGAGCGCATCAAAGAAGAACTGGAAGAAAATCCCGCTCTTGAGGTGACCGATGAAGCCCATGATGACTACGAGGACAACAAGGATGAATTTGCAGAAGCAAGTACGGATAGCAGCGAAGAATATGAATCAGAAGAAAGTGAACTGAGCAGCGATGATCAGTATGAGAATATTGACATTTCCGATTACGTTCATGAAGGTGATGATGATATAGCAGACTATAAACTTCGTGATGAAAATTACGGTGAGCAGGAAGAAAAGACCACCATGCCTTATAAAGTGGAGACCAGTTTTTACGAAGTGCTGGAAGCCCAACTTGGCATGTTGAAACTGGATGACCGTGAATTCAAGAGCACAGAACAAATCATTGGAAGCATTGATGAAGATGGCTATTTGCGAAGAGAAACATCTGCTATTGTGGATGATTTGGCCTTCCGGCAAAACATTGAGACCAATGAGGAAGAAGTAGAGGGCCTGATCAAACGCATTCAGCAATTTGATCCTCCCGGCGTTGGTGCAAGAACGCTGCAGGAATGTTTGCTTATTCAATTATTACGTCACAGAGAAGAAGGGAAGGAGGTTGATGTTGCCATACAGGCTCTGACCAAATATTTCGACGAATTCACCAAGAAGCATTATGAAAAAATTCAGCGGGGCCTGAACCTGAGTGATGATGAATTAAAAGAGGTGATGATACAAATCACCAAACTGAATCCAAAACCAGGAGGAAACGTTGGTGAAGTGAATAAGGCGGAGAGTTATATTGTTCCTGACTTTTTTATTTTAAACAATGGCGGCAAGTTAGAGCTTACCCTGAATTCAAAAAATGCTCCCGAGTTGCGCATCAGCGAAGGTTATCGCGATATGCTGAGAGACTATGACCGCGGCTCTAAAAAAGACCGTCGTCAGAAAGAAGCGGTTCTTTTTATCAAGCAAAAAATAGATGCGGCCAAATGGTTCATTGATGCGATTAAACAAAGGCAACATACTTTGTTAAGCACCATGACCGCCATCATGAACCATCAGCATGAATTCTTTTTAACCGGCGATGAAACTCAACTGAGGCCAATGATCTTAAAAGACATTGCTGAAAAAACAGGATTGGATATTTCAACGGTAAGCCGTGTTGCCAACAGCAAATTTGTACAAACCGAATTCGGAACCTATCGTCTCAAATTCTTTTTCAGCGAGTCGCTGACAACCGATACCGGTGAAGAAGTTTCAACAAGAGAGGTGAAGAAAATTTTGAGTGACCTGATCGAAAACGAGAACAAAAAGAAACCGTTGAGTGACGAACGTCTCACCGAGTTACTGCAGGAAAGAGGGTACAATATTGCAAGAAGAACGGTAGCCAAATACCGTGAGCAATTGAATATTCCGGTGGCAAGGCTTCGGAAGGAGCTATGATCGTCAATCGTGAATGGAAGGGTTCTTTAATGCGGCAAGTGTTTACATGGGTGATTATTTATTATTGATTACTGATTATTTGCTGCATCCTGCAATTTCAAAAGCCAGCGAATCATCAATAATAAATTAATCAATAATCCATTTAACAATTTATCAAAGCACATAACTTCTCAAAACCACGATTGGCGATGCACGATTCACGTACATTTGCTTCCATGATTTCACAGATGAGGGTTGTTCACGATAGCGGAAATATTGCATTTTCTCCTGCCACCCGTGTTGCTGCAAAAATTATTTCCTATCTCTTTCATCCTTTGTTTCTTCCTGTTTACGTTGGGTTGTTTTTTGTGTACGAGGCAAGGCTTTTCAACGATAGAACCGATTGGCAAAACAAGATCATTCTTTTACAGTTTTTCGTTTACTACACCTTCTTTCCCCTGGTAACCACATTGCTTGCAAAAGCGGTAGGGTTTATTCAAACGGTATATTTAAGAACACAAAAGGACCGGATACTGCTTTATATCGTTTGTGAAATTTTTTATTTCTGGGCATGGTATGTTTTTAGAAATGTTGATTTCCCAAAAGAGGTGGTCATGTTTGCTTTGGGTATTTTTCTTGCCTGCAGCCTGGGATTGATCTTAAATTCTTACATGAAGATCAGTATGCACACCATTGCCCTGGGTGTAATCTGCGCCTTCTTTTTACTGGCAGGAATGTCTAGTGCTGCCAATTATGGTTTTTATATTGCGGTTGCTTTTCTCATTGCAGGCATCACAGCTACTGCACGACTGATCGATTCTGACCACACACAAAAAGAAATTTATTCCGGATTTTTTGCAGGCGTTTTGACACAGGTAATTGCTTATTTTTTTGTTTGAGATAATGTAGCCATCGTTCACTGCTACTATCAACGCCTGTTGTGTCACTCACTTCTGCATTCGGTAATTCTATTCGACATATTGCCAGTTTCATTACTGATTTGAAAGACCTCCTCTATTCCAATAAATTTGAACCAGGGAGACAGGGAGGCACGGAGTTGCACAGAGAAAGCTTCCTCTCCGTGTTCCTCTGTGTCTCTGTGCCTCTGTGGTTCAAAAACACTTCCTCTGTAATTGAATCCTTGAAACCGGTAAAGACTGTTTGGACTTTGATGATAAGAATTACCAAACGATAAATGTAGTGCGACGCAACAGACGATCAACAGTAGTAATGCAGCTTGGTCAATAAAAATTTATATCTCATTCCACTTTCCCTTCCATTACTTACAAAACACTTTTCTTCCATTTTCTCTTTCTGTCATCTAACTTTAAAGAACTTTACTTTTGTTGCAAACCAATTTTTATGGGATTTATCATCAAAGTTTTGGTAACGGGGCTGGCGGTTTGGGTGGCTGCATATATTTTACCAGGCGTTCATCTGGAAAATGATGCCAAGACCATTATCGTTGTTGCTTTGGTTCTTGCTTTGCTCAATGCTATTGTAAAACCAATCCTTGTTATTCTAACCATACCCGTTACTATTGTCACTTTGGGTTTGTTTCTTTTAGTGATCAACGCTTTGATGGTGGTTTGGACTTCAAAACTGGTTAATGGATTTAAAGTGGATGGCTGGTTAACGGCATTGTTATTCAGCTTAATTGTTTCTGTTGTAAGCTCCATTCTTCATTCTATTGCAAAAGACCGCAGGCGGGATTAACAAAATTAATTTCATGGAATTCCAGAGAAGAGATTTTAGTAACGAACAACTTGTGCGCCTCTATAAAAATTTATTGTGGCCGCGATTGATCGAAGAAAAAATGTTGCTTCTTCTGCGGCAGGGAAAAATTTCAAAATGGTTTAGCGGCATCGGGCAGGAAGCCATTGCTGTTGGTGCAACTATGGCTTTGCAGGATGATGAATGGATCATGCCCCTGCATAGAAATCTTGGTGTGTTTACTTCACGCAACATGCCGCTTCATAAATTATTTAAGCAATGGCATGGCGCACAGGATGGCTATAGCAAAGGAAGAGAAAGAAGTTTTCATTTTGGAAGTAAAGAACATCACATCTGCGGAATGATTTCGCATCTCGGCCCTCAATTAGCTGTTGCAGATGGCGTGGCGCTGGCTTACAAATTGAAAAAACAAAATAAAGTTTCATTGGCCTTTACGGGCGAAGGCGGTACCAGCGAAGGCGATTTTCACGAAGCTTTGAATGTTGCTGCAGTCTGGGATTTGCCGGTCATTTTTATTATTGAAAACAATGGCTACGGATTAAGTACCCCGGTAAGTGAACAATACCGCTGCGCTCAATTAGCAGATAGAGCCAAGGGTTACGGAATGGAAAGCGTAGTGATTGATGGCAACAATGTGCTTGCGGTTTATGATACCGTAAAAGGTGTACGAGAGTATTGCATCAAACATCAAAAACCTTATCTCATTGAATGCATGACCTTTCGTATGCGTGGGCATGAAGAAGCCAGCGGTACTAAATATGTTCCCAAAGAATTGTTTGATGAATGGAGCAGTAAAGATCCCATCAAAAACTACGAGACTTTTTTAATTGCAGGCCGCGTTTTGTCTGCAGAAGAAATTGAAAACATCCGGTCGGAACAAAAACAAAGAATTGAAGAAGAATTAAAGATCGGATTTGATAGTAAGCCCATTGTAATAAAGACTGAAGATGAGTTGAAAGATGTGTATTCCCCCAAACCCCCTAAAGGGGAGTTTGCTGCTGCACAACCCTTGCTTAATCAGGATGCAAACAATAGATCAGCATCTTCAACAAGTGAGGTTAGTGTGGTTGGCCCTTCCCCCGTTGGGAGAAGCCGGATGGGGGCCTTGCGCTTTATCGATGCCATTAAAGAAGGACTGCATCAAAGCATGCAGCAACATTCCAATCTTATTTTAATGGGACAGGATATTGCTGAATATGGCGGTGCATTTAAAATAACTGAAGGGTTTGTAAATGAATTTGGAAAGGAGAGAGTTCGAAACACGCCATTGTGTGAAAGCGGCATTGTAGGGACATGCCTCGGCATGTCCCTGGAAGGTTTTAAAACCGTGATGGAAATGCAGTTTGCCGATTTTGTCTCGGTGGGGTTTAATCAAATTGTAAACAATCTTGCAAAGATTCATTATCGCTGGGGGCAAAATGCAGATGTTGTGATTCGTATGCCGACAGGCGCAGGTGTGGGTGCAGGTCCTTTTCATTCACAATCCAACGAGGCCTGGTTTGTGCACACACCGGGATTGAAAGTTGTTTATCCTTCTACACCTGCTGATGCAAAAGGACTGTTGATTGCAGCGGTTAACGATCCCAACCCGGTGTTGTTTTTCGAGCACAAAGCTTTGTACAGAAGTATCAGCAGTGCAGTACCGGAAGATTATTTTGAAATTGAAATCGGGAAAGCAAGGCAGGTTCAGACCGGCGATGAAATTTCGATCATTACTTATGGAGCCGGAGTGCATTGGGCGGAAGATTATGCTGCAGAGCACACCGATATTTCATTTGACATTCTGGATCTTAGAACATTGCTGCCTTTAGATTACGAAGCTATTGCTGCCTCGGTAAAAAGAACGGGAAAGGTGCTGGTGCTTCATGAAGACACGTTAACTGGTGGTATTGGCGGCGAGATTGCAGCATGGATAGCAGAGCATTGTTTCTCATACCTGGATGCACCTGTTATGCGTTGTGCATCGTTGGATACGCCTGTGCCTTTCAATATGGAGCTGGAAAAAAAATTTTTAGCTAACGCAAGGCTGGATGAAACAATACAAAAGTTGTTACATTATTAATTACCAGTAGTTCTGAATCCAATAGCAGCTTTATTCTCCCCGTTAATTTTACGCACTAATTCTTCTGGATCTATATTTACCCGCACCGGATCACTTCCCTGTAACTCAATAACCGATGCATGTTCCAGTGCAGATACCAAAACAATCTTGTCAAGGCTTATATACACGTTCGCTTTCCGGTTTTCGCAATAAACGTTTAGAAATTTCATACCGCCAATTTGGATCAATAAAAATATTCAAATTGATTTAAAGCAAGGGATTTGGTTCTTTTTAATAAGATAACCCGGCCGTTGCTGAAAAAATTCAGGATTTGCTCTAATTGATCTAACTTAATAGTGCTTTCCCTTTTATTAGCCATTACCCCCTGAATAGTTACGGGCTCTCTGTGAGAACATATTCTTCACTTTTAAACTATTCATTATGGAAGAAGTAACCTTACAGAAGGAAGCGTTGAGCAGAACGCAGCAAAACATTCTTGATTATTTTAAAACCCATGATCCAAAGTACATTGCTGAAGATGCCGTTTACAGAAACCTTAGTACAGGAGAGGTGTACACTGGCCGTGAAGAGATCAGCGGCATGCTTCATTTTATGTATCATGTGGCTTTTGATGCAAAAGGTGAAGTTGTGAATACGGTTATTACTGAAAATAAGGCCGTGGTGGAAGCTTATTTCAAAGGAAGGCATGTTGGTGAACTTGCAGGGATAAAGGCCACCAATAAAGAAGTCGATATTCCCCTTTGCGTTTCCTATGATTTGATAGATGGTTTGATTACACAGGCCCGCATTTATTTTCTCGGGGAAGTTTTTATGAATCAGGCAGGAGTATCTGCCGCACCAAGACAAAAAACCACCTTTCTTGTTCGTGATATTTTCCAATTAAAGTTTGGACACTTCCGTCCTGTAAAAGAATTGTTCAGCGAAGCAAAGGATAAGAACATGATGCCGGAAGCAAAATTTTCAAGAGTGCTTTCCGATTTCACCGGTGATGCCTATCGTTTGATCCTTGAGAATGGGTATGATTCTCTGCTTGATTATGAAACCTCGCTTTCAACAGGGATGGCCGATCCTGAATGGCAGCAGTGGTATAAAAAATTTATGGAGCATGTGGAGAGCAGCCACCGGGAAATTTTAAAAGAGATTTTTTGATTGTTCACCAATAAAACTAAGCCTATGTTCATTATTGCCGATCATTTTATTAAAGATGCAGATGCTTTCTGGGGCATGGTGAAAGCTAAGATGAATGAAATTCCTGACGAACTTCATCTTCACGCAGTTTACCCTTCTGCCGATATGATGAGAGCAGTATGTGTTTGGGATGCCGAAAGCGTTGAGGCTATCGACAATTTCCTTACGCAAACTTTTGGTGACATTGTGAGAAACGAATGTTATCGTGTGAATGCAGAAGTTGCGGTTGGCCTGCCTAAAGTAGAAATGGCCTAAACGAAAATCCCGCCTCTACAGGGGCGGGATTTTTTTAAAATGTTAATGAAGAATTTACTCCCGGTCCGTACAAAGCTTTACCGCTTCTTGTTCCAAGATGCTTTTCATTTTCAATAACCAGTTGACCGTTTACAATTACATATTGAAACCCTTTTGAAAAAGCATGTGGTTTATCGTATGTAGAAAGATCCTGCACTTCTTTTTCATCAAAGATCAAAATATCGGCGGCATAGCCTTCACGCAGAAGTCCGCGATCGTTTAAACCAAATTTTTGTGCAGGCAACGAAGTCATTCTGCGGATGGCTTCTTCCAAAGAAATTATTTTCTCCTCCCTCACATATTTGCTTAAAACTCTTGCATTCGTTCCGTATCCTCTCGGGTGCGGCGAGCCTTGTCCAAAAACCCTGATACCAGCATCCGAAGCAAACATGTTGAAAGGATATTTCATGATGCGTTCAACATCGTCATCGCTCATTCCATGAAATACCATACTGGCTCCGCCTTTTTGCATCATATCCATCACGGTTTCTGCTTCGTATTTTGCCTTATGTTTTCTTTTCATTAATAGATTCACCTGCTCTATGCTTTTTCCGTTGAAGGTGGTGTCAGTTCGGTAATAAGCAACTACAGGATAGCTGAAATGTTTCAGCTTCCTTTTCTTCAATTTTTCAAGCATGTAGTTTCGAACATATTTTCTTACATCAGGTCTCGATAGTCTTGCTTTGATGGAATCTTGTCCGTCAGATAAAATTTCACCTGGCAACAGCGTACCTAAGTTTGTGCTGCTTGCCGTGTAAGGATATTGATCAATAGTGACATCAATTCCTTCCTCTCTTGCTTTAATGATCATTGGAATGGTTTCCCTGCTTCGTCCCCAGTTTTGTTGTCCGCTTAATTTGAAATGAGAAATTTCAACCGGCATGCTTGCTTCTTTCCCGATGTACAGCGCTTCGTTGATAGCTTCAACTATGCTATCAGCTTCATCACGCATGTGAGAGGCATATACACCCTTATATTTTGCAGCAGCTTTTGCCAGCCGCAACACTTCATCTGTGGTTGAATAAGTACCTGGTATATAAATCAATCCTGTACTAAAACCC
>JAGIAB010000002.1:13828-18534 GCA_017745135.1 Flavisolibacter sp. | reverse complement strand
CTACAATGCTTTCCATTTTTTTCAATTCATCTTCAGTGGCTTTGCGATTAGCCGTTCCCATTACAGCTTCACGAACATCGTTATGCCCGATAAGCGTAGCTACATTGATGGAGAGTTTGATGGAGTCAATTTTTTGAAAATAGTTTTTGATATCAACATTAGAAGAGCCGCAATTGCCGGTGACAACCGTAGTCACTCCGTCAAAAATGAAATTGTCGGCTGTGGGAGTCTTTCCTTCATCTCCTTCAATATGAGTATGAACATCAATAAAGCCAGGAGAAATGATCATTCCTTTAGCGTCAATGATCCTGGCTGCGCTCAGGTTGTTGATCATTCCAATTTTGAAGATTTTTCCATCTTTCACAGCTACATCTCCATAGCGCCATGAGTTTCCGGTGCCATCGAGAATGCGGCCATTCTTAATTAAAATGTCAACGTTTGTTTGAGCAGATAAAGAGATTACACCGCAGAAAGTGGTAAGCAGCAATAAAAACTTCATGCTTAAAATTAAGTACTACAAATAACTTAGCCACCACTGTTTATGGGTCTGTTTGTATTCGCTGAACCATTTACACAAAGGATACAAGGAGATAAATACAAACATCCACACGATGTAAACAATAAATAGGTCGTAACCATCACCAGGAGGCACGAAGTTGAAAGCAGGCAGGGGGCCTTCGGTTTTTATATGCGTGCCTTCGTAAAATGAATGACCACGGGCAAAGAAGGCAATGGTGCTTAAAACATGTATCCATGTAAAATGAATGACATAATAGAAGAATGGAACTTTGCCATAAACGGTGATAAATCTTGTAACGCCGTTTTTAACATTGCCCCACCAGGCAACAAATAAAATGGCAGGACCAATGGTCATGCACATGTACAAAAGCGATGGAGGATATTTTACTGTATCAATAAAAGAGAGAGCGGTGAACAGGCTATTCTTCTGCGTTGTCCAATGATTGGCATCGCCATACCAGTTGGTAGCTCTTAAGGCAATAAAAAATAAAACGATTCCCAGGCCAAGCCGGGTTAGCACTTTCTTTCTTTGAGCTCCTTCGTATTTTGTAAACAACCTTCCAAAACAATAGCCGAGCATCATCAGCCCAGCCCAGGAAAGCAAAGGATATAAAATAAAAAGAGAGTACCCTCCACCCAAAGGATAAATTCCAGGGCGGTGCAGGAAGGAATAAAAAATGTTGTACGTATGGTTTGGCGGGAACTGTTGTTCGTAAAAATCAAGTGCATTGTGCCCAAATACAATGATCAAACCTATGGTAAGAATAGCCGAAAAAGGCATCCATATGGCGAGGCCGAGAATGATCATGCTAATGCCGATAGCCCAGATGGTTTGTAAACCTATGACTTGGTAACTGGGATCAAACGAAACCGCAAGGTTGATTACAAACACTTCGATGAAAATGAGCCAAAGCCCTCTTGTAATTAGAAATTTACTCAACTCTCCTTTGCTTTTCCGGCTACTTTGAAAGAATGCTGATGTCCCGGCCAAAAAAACAAATACCGGTGCACAAAAATGGGTGATCCATCTTGTCAAAAACAAAATGGGAGTAGTTGTAGCCATGTTTAACGGATCATCAATATTAGCCTGCTGATGAAAGAAGTCTCTTGTATGGTCGAGAGCCATGATGATCATTACTAATCCGCGAAGCAGATCAATTGATTCAATGCGGTAGGATTTTTTTTGAAGCGGCGAACTCACATGAACGTGAATAGGCGTAGCAGTTGATATTCGTTCCATCGTTGGTTGTTTTATTGCTGAAGGGAAAATTTCAGAGAGGCGGGATGTTTAATGCTGAAAAATGGTTTTCAAAATAACAATTATTATTCACAAAGCATTGCCGGGCTACGGGAAGATTTGTTTGCGTTTTGTTTACAGTTAAGTTCGTGCATGGAATTAAATTTGATAGAATAAACTAAAACCCCGGATATGAGTAAAAAAACTTTATCGCTGGTATTACTCCTGTTAGCCGTGGTATCGGTAATTTATGCAGTTTATAAGGCTACTGCAGTTACTATGACCACTGTAGAAGTCGGACGCACAATGGTTTACGGACAACCTCAGCATGGGCTGACGCTTGGGCTATGCCTGTTTGCGGGATTGTGTGTTATTGGTTCGGCCCTGCTTGCACTTGACGATCGCTACAGGGTTACTACTGATGGCCAGGCAGGAGCTACAGGCACCACTACAACTTCAAGTAATAAAATTGCAACCAATTATCCACGCTAATAAACCGGATACAGGAATAGCGATGCGTTAGAAATGGACTTATTACTATGAATGGCAGGAGAAAAGAACGTAAGGCTGGTAGTACCGGCCTTTTATTTTGAATGCATTTTCTTTATTAATTCATGCACTTTCTGTGCAAGTTCTTTCAATCGCGGCCTTACGAATTCTTCTCTTACCGGCGTAAAAACAGAAATGATGTATTTGATGTTTCCATCTTCAACAATTCCTACATCATTGGTATAAACGTCCCACCACCCGGTTTTGTGGTAAAAGATAGCTGACGACGGTAAGCCGGTGGCAAGCTTTGTGGTATCTAACTGTCTTCCCAGCAAAACTTTTAGCTGGCGGCTAACCCAAGGACTGATCAATTGATCTGAATAAATCCGGTACATGAAATCCGCAGCATGAAGTGCACTGGTTTGGGTGCCTCTTATCGTGTCATAACCCGGATCTTCAAACGTTCTTCGCAAAAACTTTCTGGTTACCTCGCTGCCATGCCAGTTGTATTGATGCATGGTTTGATTGATGCGTGGTCTTGAAGCAATATCGATCAAACAATTAGCGGCAGAATTATCGCTGCGGGTAATCATCAGGTCCATAAGATAATTGACCGTAACCGTATCATTGTTTTTTAGCAACGGTCTTGGATCGTAATCAATTTCTTTGGAGCGGTCAACATCATTTGGCGATTGAACTACGTAAGATGTATACAATGAATATTCACCATTGTTAACTTGCTTCAGTACTTCCATAGCCACATATATTTTGTAAACAGAAGCCGGGTAAATAAAGTTGTCAGCATTGACTCCGCCGATGACAGGTTGTTTTCCTGTGAGATCAATCACACAAAAGGAAATTTGTTCTTTGCCATCATCACCGGCATCGAAAGTGCTGTCAAGACCAACTTCGTTAACAATGGCCTTTAATTGCGCATCAAATTTTTTTGACTGCTTGTAATAAGAAGGAAAGCTTGTTTGCGCAAAGCAAGTGTACGTTGCAAACAGTGTCAGTATGATGAAAATACGTTTCACTCTTCTTTACTTCCTTTTTCTCCCACAAAACACTGTTCTTTATTTTTAAACAAAACATTGAATGTAGTGAGCGAGCCGTAAATTCTTGTAATGTACTGCTGGAGGTTTACCTTGTCTTCATCGGATAATTTTTTATGCGCATTGATCTGTTGTTCCATTACTCTCAGCCTGTCACGCAGCATTACAATTTTATGGAAGAAATCATCAATCGGAATTTCTTTCGGTTTCAAAGATTTATCAGCAGGTTGAAGAATCATTGTGCCACCTAACCATCTGTCGCCTAAGCGTACAGTTTCTGTAATACCTCCCCAAAGGCGAAGAATTTTTAAAAGTGATTTTTCAACATCGGAATGTGTTTCTATTTCTTCGTTTACATTTTCGGGAATGATCTCTTCAAGGTTGTTATCGTTCTTATCAATTTCTTTTACTCCATGATTAATGAATGAAATGAGATAAGTAGCATAACGGATTCCTACAATAACGCCGGGGCCAAACTGTGTGTGTTGTAACCTGGTGCCAATTCCTAAATTCAGTTGTTCCATAATGGCTTGATTTTATTAAGACGCAATATCAATCTTTAATTTCTCATTGAGTTCGTTGTGCAGGGCTGGGTTCATACATAATCAGTTTTGGTTTGTGTAGCAGCGATCAATTTACTGATTTTCCAAGAACACTAAAAAGCCCTTGCCGACTTATCCAACTCAAAACATTTTTTAATGTACATCTGGAAATCGTATTCGGTAGAGGTAAGTGCAAATGCATAAGAGGGTCGGTACTTCAGCATAAAAATATTCAGTGCATCACCATCAAGCCCGGTCAGGCGTTTTACCAATGCTTTGTTGAAACGGTGATCGATAAATTTCTGGTGTTCCTGTTCTTCCAGCCGTTCTCTGAATTTTTCCATGGATTTATTTTTCCGGAATTGAAAAACACGGATCAATTCATCAAGGTCAATACCTGCGCCTGTAGGGCCAATGGAAGTCATGCTGCCGACATTCGGACGACGGAAGTCGAAAACCTTGGCATAATCCTTCCGGTTTTGTATGGAATCTTCCCTGTAGTTCCGGCTTTTGATCCGCACTTCCTGCATGACGTCCGATTTCAATCGCAAGGCAATATCAAATTGATTGATATCTGCAATTTTTAAGACAGGATATTTTGGAGTTGGTTTCCCGAGGTAAGAAAACCAGATGGAATCATATTCTCCAACAGCTATTTGGTACCGTCCCAAACTATCTGTAATTGCCATGCGGCCATTCGTGCTCATTACACTTACAGCTTCAATACGGTAACTGCGTGAACTGTCGTACACCGTGCCTTTTACCCTGTATTGGGCAGACACTGTTCCTGCCAAAAAAATAAAGAGAAAGAAAATGTAAAACCTGATATGCAAGGTGCTTTGTTTCAAATGAAGCTTTGCAGCAAAT
>JAGIAB010000002.1:0-13818 GCA_017745135.1 Flavisolibacter sp. | reverse complement strand
AGCAAATAACGAAACAAAATCTAAATTCTATGATAAAATGGCTGCTTAATTGTTTTCATCTACACGAATACGCGGATTTACTTCTTTTAATTCTTTAATAAATTCAGATGGATGGTGTGGAGAGATCGTTACCCTTCCATAGCGGTTGTAACGAATCTCGAGACGGTCAGATGAAAGCGCAGGGGAAGCCCGACGGTTTTTTATAGAGCTGACCTTCTTTATGGATTTAATGTAGATCTCCTGGTGATACAAAAAGCCACTTTTAATTTTAAGCTTATGATCGTCCGTAAGCTGGTACATAGTATCGATGCACAGGTAAATCAAAAAAGCCAGCACCAATGCTACAGCAATCGCACCGACTATGATTTTGATAAGCATCAGATAAACCACTGCACACGTAAGGATTGCTACTACCGGAATTAAAATGGCTAAATCTATTTTGGATTTAAATGTTTTCTTCATGAAAGTTTGCATGGTTTATTCAAACCAAAAACAATACTCCTCATAATTTACACCTTTTATTTCATTGCTTTCGTGACGAGCTTAGAAAAACTGCATTTATTGATAGGCCAGCTTTTCTGGTGCGCCAATGGTTTTTAAAATTCCAATGAAAGTGGTTTTCCAAATCATGTTAAAAAACGTTCCCGACTTCCGGCTGAACTCAGCTTTTTCTTTTCGAACCTGTCCGTCCTTTGATGGATTTTCATCTTTTAAAACAAAAGAGTTGGCAATAAAACTGGTCACCGATTTTTTCTTCAACTCGCCAGGATTCTGCGGGTCTTGTTTCAGAGGTGTAACATGAAGATCGTTATAGAGCATCAGTACCTCTCCTGAGGCTTTGTAATTATTCCCGCTTATACTGGCCGTCAGTTCTTTTAATTCGCCCCGTTTTATTCTGAAAGCTCCAAGCGGTTCTGCAATGGAATTTACAATTGGTCCATGAAAACCTTTTTTGGATTTTAGGTTGGCTGAGAATGCACCTGTTTTGTAGTTGGCTAAATCAAAATATAGGGTGAGTTCTGCCGGAACAGCATGCATAAACAACCCTGCGGCCGAAACCTTCATTACTCCGTTACGTTTGATGACCGCGGGTATATTGGTGAAATTTGAAATGGTGCCCTGTAAATTATCTACATATAATTTACCTCTTTGATTGGACAGCTTGCTGAATTCTTCATAGACAAGATCAAGGTCATTCACTTTTATTTTTCCCACGGCAATTTTTAGCGGAAGCTTCATGATAAGCTGATGCGGGAAGTTTTTCATATCGGTTCCGCCGGAAGGTTTTCGCCGGTCGAGATAGATACGGACATCAGCTTTGTTGATTTGTGCAGATGTAGCTATAAGGGTTTCATTATTGATCAAACTCCACCAGTCGGTAGTTTGAAATTCTACAGACGGAATTGAAATATCAAACCGCTCTTTTTGTGTTTGAATATGGCTTTGAAATTCCTGTTTGTTGTAATGCGGGTTTAAAGAAATATTCCTGGCTACTAATAATTGCTGTGTGGCTTTGATGGAAATGATCCCGACTTTGAAGGTGTACAAATTATTAGAAGTGGGAACCGCATAATTTTTCAGGGTGAGTTCCGCATCTTTTGCAAAGAGGAACCGTTTCTTATCAAATTGAGTGGTGGAGTCAATCACAATATTGGTAAGATTAATGGCAATGTCGTTGAATTTGGTGTTTTTGTTTTTTTCAAGATTGTGATGAATAAGCGTTCCGTTTTGAATGACGACCTTACCAATGCCAATATGTTTCATTTGATCCGTCAGTCGCTGGTACAGGGTTTTGGAGTCACCGGTTTTAGCGGATGATCTTTTTTTACTGTAAACATCTATGGTGGGGCGGTGAATGTGAATGGTTTTGACATCAATTACGTCTTTGGATAAAATGTCCTTTATTCCTAATCCGTCAATCCAAATGGAATCCGTTTTAATCCTGAAAATTTCATCCGGCAATTTTTTGGATTGCTCCAATTGTTTCAGAGCAGCAGTATCAGGAACTAATGCTGCTTTGGAAATGCTCACAGTAGATTTTAAAATATCCGGCTTCAGTTCATAAATAAATAAATTATACAAGCCACCGGAGCCCTGCTTTACCAGTTGCTGCAGTTTTTCAACGAGTTTTGGTTTCAGGTCTAAAATGGATTCGGAGGGTTTGGTTGCAGTAGTTGAGTCTTTGGCCAGGGCAGGCGTAAAGCCTGGTGTACTCAAGGAATGATTGAGATACACATAGGCACTTATGGCCAACAATCCGATAACCAGGAAAACCACTGCAATCTTTTTCATCACTCTGCAATGGTTCAATTATCGCACCATTACATTTTTTGTAGAAGTTCTTCTATTACGATGGGATAGTGAAGATGTTCCAGCTTATGAATGCGCCGGGCAAGGGTTTCCGGACTATCTCCTTCTACCACAGGGCAGGCGGTTTGAAAAATAATATCGCCATTATCATAATGCTCATCTACATAATGAATAGTAATGCCGGATTCTACCTCGCCGGCGTTGATGATGGCTTCATGAACATATTGCCCGTACATTCCTTTACCGCCGTATTTGGGAAGCAGTGCAGGGTGTATATTAATAATACGTCTTGGGTAGTGATCAATTAAGATTTGTGGAATCTTCCACAAAAAGCCGGCAAGGACGATGAGATTGGTGTTTAGCTTTTGAAACTCGGGTAAATATCCATCGCCTTTGAAGAAATGTTCTTTTTCAATCATCAAAACCGGGATGTTTTCTTTTTCTGCAATAGAGATCACCCCTGCGCCGGGCTTATTACAAGCTATCAGCACAATCTTGGCCACTGAAGAATTTCTGAAGTAGTTGATAATCTGCTGCGCATTGCTTCCTGCTCCCGAAGCAAATACTACCAGATTTTTTTTTGCTGTTTCCTGCTTGCCGTTTGGCGTTTCCATGATTTAATTTTTCTTTCTGGTGAACAACCTGGTTCCCATCCCTGCAATATACCTCCTAAAAAAGCAAACTGCCCAAATGGTATGCTTACCAGCAGAACAGCAAAAGGCCAGATAATGGTAACAATCAGTATATATATAATAATATAGAGAAGCAGGATTTCAATTTCAAAAAAACCCATGAGTTTTTTTCCAATATAACCCGTCAGGCTTCCGCCCAAAGCAAAAACAATAAGGATGAGCAAGAGTTGCCATCCCCTGACCTTCCATTTTTTTTGCAGGTTGTTGAACATTGCTTTAGTTAAAGGCGACGAAATTAGGGGTTAATGTGCAGCAAAAACGAATGACAGTTTTTTATCATTGTACAGATTTCAACACCCATTTTTTTTGATGACAAATAGCTGACAGCAGTTTTATTGAAATTCTCAATATGTTTTAAAATCCGCTGAAACGCAGTACAGTAGCGACTTAAAAAAAATTTTGCAACGTTGTAGTTTTGTTGTGTTCGTGTCATATTTTTGCAGCCGATTTGGGAAATTATCCACATTTCACACCAATTGATGCTATGAATCTTCTAAAATCGCATGCGAGAAAGAGCGTACTGGTTGGCCTTCTTTTCTTTGTTTTCCATATTTCAGCAACTGCACAAAATGGTGAGCAATTGTTCAAACAAAATTGTGCCAGCTGCCACGCTATCGATAAAGTTTTAGCCGGACCTGCTTTGGGAGGCGTTTTAAATAGAGGACCGTGGGCCGAGGATAAAAAACATTTATATGAGTGGGTCCATAACCCTGCGGGTTTTATGGCTAAGGATCCTTATACACAGGGATTAAAAGCCCAATTTGGATCAGTAATGCCAGGATTTCCTCAATTAAAAGAGGGCGAGATTGATGCCATTATTGATCATGTAATGAATCCGCGTACTGCTGGTCCAAAAACTCCATCAGGTGTTCCTGCTGAAGATCATTCAGGTCAGAATGCGCTTATCTTCGGTATTATCTCTTTAGTTCTTGCTATAATTGCTTTGATCTTAATGCAGGTAAACAGCAACCTGAAAAAATTATCTGATGACCACGAAGGCATTCAACGTCCTGAGGCTGTTCCTTTCTATCGCAATAAAATTTATATAGCCCTGCTTGCGCTGGTTTTATTTGTAGTGGGTGGTTATTATGTGGCAAAAGGCGCTATTAACCTGGGACGTCAACAGGGATATGCTCCTACACAACCCATTTACTTCTCACATAAAGTACACGCGGGTATTAACCAGATCAACTGTTTGTATTGTCACGGCGGCGCCTGGGAAAGCAAACATGCAGGCATTCCAACTTTGAATGTTTGTATGAACTGCCATGAAGTAGTGAATGAATATACCGGTGGTCCTGATAAATACGAGATGAAAGATGAAAAGGGCAATGTTATTAATGGTACTGCCGAAATTCAAAAGCTGTATGAATATGCAGGTTTCACTCCGGGACCTGGCGCACAATGGGACCCCGCAAAAGCCAAGTCTCCTGAATGGGTGAAGATCCACAATCTTCCTGATCACGTTTATTTCAATCATGCTCAACATACAAGGGTAGGTAATGTACAATGTCAAACCTGTCATGGTAATATTCAAACCATGGATAAGGTCTCACAACAAGCTGAATTAAGCATGGGCTGGTGCATAAACTGTCACCGCGAAACCAAGGTTAATTTCAATACCGACAGTACAGGCAACCGTTTCTATAGCCTCTATGAGAAATTCCATAACGATATCAAAGCAGGCAAAATGGATAGCGTAACCGTAGAAAATATCGGTGGATTGGAATGTCAAAAATGTCACTATTAAAATAAAGTTGGCGGTTGACGGGTTTCAGTCAGCAGTCAACTCTCTAAAATAATTTACGATTAAAGAATGGTTGGTGAAGTTGCAAATGCAAATTGCCAACTGCTAATTCGAAATAAATTATGAGCGATAAAAAGTATTGGACAAGTTTCGCTGCACTAAACAATAAAGAAGAAATCGAAAAAAGGGAACAGGACGAGTTTAAAGAAGAGTTGCCTTTTGAAGATATTAATGATAAGGGTTTGTTTGATGCCAAACATCCCCGTCGTGATTTTTTAAAATACTTAGGTTTTAGTACTGCCGCTGCTGCCGTTGCCGCAGGTTGTGAAACTCCTGTAAGAAAAGCAGTTCCACTGGTAAACAGGCCCGAGGGAACCTATCCCGGTGTGCCTAAATTGTACGCTACTACTTACGTACAGGATGGTGACGTGGTGCCTGTTGTTGTAAAAACAAGAGATGGCCGTCCCATAAAAGTTGAGGGTAATCCTGAATATCCTTTTACATTGGGTGGAACCTCTCCAAGAGTGCAGGCTTCTGTTTTGGATTTGTACGATATGTACCGCATTCCTCATCCAAAACAAAATGTTGCAGGTAAAGGCTGGCAGGAAATTCCAAGCTTTGAGCAGCTCGACTCTCAAATTATGAGCAAGCTGGCAGGCCAGTCAGTGGTGTTGCTCACAAGCACAGTTGTTTCTCCAACTACCAAACAAATCATTGCAGATTTCATCGGCAAAACCGGTGGAAGGCATGTTCAATACGATGCGGTTTCCTACAGCGGATTGTTAGAAGTTTATGGAAGAAAAATACCGGCTCACAATTTTGATAAAGCAGATTTAGTAGTAAGCCTTGGTGCCGATTTTTTGGGAACATGGTTGTCACCTGTTGAATTTGCAAGAGCTTATTCCATGAAAAGAAAGCTTGATGGTGACAAAAAAACCATGAGCAAGCATTACCAGTTTGAGAGCTATTTGAGCATGACTGGTTCTAATGCCGATGAAAGATTTACACACCGTCCTTCAGAAACCGGTTTGGTGGCATTGGCTTTATTGGCTGCTGTTGGTGGCGGCACTGCTGCGCCAACCATCGATGCCAAATTGAATACAGCCATTCAAAAAGTGGCCAATGACCTAAAGGCTCACAGAGGCGCTGCTTTGGTGGTTTGCGGAAGCAACGATCCAAACATTCAGGCTGTAGTGAGAGAAATCAACAGGGTTGTTGGTGCTTTTGGTTCTACAATTGATACCGGAACAACATTGAATTACCGCCAGGGTATTGATGCTGATATGATCGCTCTTGTTCAGCAAATGAATGCCGGGCAAGTAGGTGCCTTGTTAATTTATGGTGCCAACCCTGCTTATGATTATGTTGATGCCGAAGGATTTAAAAACGGATTAAAAAGAGTTGGGCTATCTGTTTCGTTCAATGAAAAATTTGATGAAACCACAGAGCTCTGTCAATATGTAATTCCAAATCATCACTATTTGGAAAGCTGGGGCGATGCAGAACCAAGAACCGGTTATGTGAGCTTTATCCAGCCTACCATTGCTCCTCTTTTCAAAACAAGAGCATTTCAAACTTCATTATTAAAATGGAGCGGTAACAATACCGATTACGAAACATATTTTCAGAATTATTGGAGAGGAAGCTTTGGAAGCCAGGCAGCATTTGATAAAACATTGCAGCTTGGATTTAAAGGAACGCCTGCAAAAAATCTTACGGTTAACAACAGGAGTTACCTGGATGCCTCCGATCAAGGATTCACTACTGCCGCTTCTTTAACTACTTCGTCTAAAGCAACTGATTCGTCTGCAAACAACACCAATGGTGTTGCTGCAGATACAAATCAAAGAAATACTGCTGTTCAAACAACTACTGCTAATCAAACTCCGGTAGCAACTACAACCGGAAGTGCTGGCCCTGTTGATTTGAATGCAGCTATCACTGCTATTTCATCTACGCCAAGAAGCAACAAGAATGAAATCGTGTTGTATCAAAGTGTGATGTTGCTCTCTGGTAAGCAAGCCGGTAACCCCTGGTTGCTGGAATTACCTGACCCGGTTACAAGAGCAACCTGGGATAACTATGCGCTGATCTCCACAGCAAAAGCAAAAGAATTAGGCATTGATTATTTGAGTACAGAATATGAGTACTATACGGAGAAGCCTTTGATTGAATTAACCGTTGGCAATAAAAAAGTTACGATTCCTGCATTGGTTATTCCGGGCATGGAACCGAACACGATTGCCGTTGCAGTTGGTTATGGACGTAACCAGGCTTTAAATGCGGCGATTTATGAAGACAAAGGTTTAGGTCAGAACGTTTATCCTTTTGCGCAACTAAGAAATAACAACCGTGTTTACCATAATGAAGTAACTACTTCTGCAAAATCGGTTGGTGATTACCAGATTGCACAAATTCAAAAGCACAACTCTTACGAAGGAAGAACAGAAGTTTTGAAAGAAACTACCCTGGCCACCTTCGCTAAGTATCCTGATAATTTCAAAAACTGGAGAGAAGACTTACACAAAAACTATGGTGGTGGCGGCGAAAGGGAGTTCCGCAGCGGGGGAACGATGTATACCGACCCCGAAACAAGAAGTCATGAGATCCATTGGGGAATGTCAATTGATCTGAACAGTTGTATTGGTTGCGGCGCCTGCGTGGTAGCTTGTCACATTGAAAACAACGTTCCGATTGTTGGTAAAAATGAAGTGCTTCGTTATCATGATATGCACTGGCTGCGCATCGACCGTTATTTTGTAACAGAAGATGAAAATCCGGATAACCTTAAAACCGTGATCTTCCAGCCAATGCTTTGCCAGCATTGCGATAATGCTCCTTGCGAGAACGTTTGTCCGGTTGCAGCTACCATGCATAGCACGGAAGGTCTCAACCAAATGGCATACAACCGTTGTATCGGTACAAGATATTGTGCTAATAACTGTCCTTATAAAGTTCGTCGCTTTAACTGGGCTGACTACACCGGTGCAAGTACACATGGCAAATTAGGGCCAAAAGGTGGTGTGGGTAAATTGAATCCTGTTGTTCATCAGATGAACGATGAATTAACAAGAATGGTATTGAACCCTGATGTGGTTACCCGCAGCCGTGGTGTAATGGAAAAATGTACTTTCTGCGTTCAGCGTACCCAAGGCGGTAAACTGCAGGCGAAAATGGAGAACAGGCCAATCGGCGGTGATGAAGTTCAAACCGCATGTGCCCAGGCTTGTCCTACCAGCGCTATTGTTTTCGGAAATGCTTATGATAAAACCAGTACAGTTGCTCAAATCCGTAAAAACAATCCTCAACGTTTGTTCTACGTACTGGAGCAATTGCACACATTGCCGAACGTAAACTACCTGGCTAAGATCAGGAACACGGACGAAATCACTGCCGAAGCAAAAATGGGAGAGCATGCCAGTGAATCAAAAACTGAAGTGATTCCGAGCCAGAATGAACCGGCGAAAGAGGGACATTAGGCCCCCTGTCCCCCGGTAGGGGAACTTAGGTTGAAGAAACTTTTTTTGTTCGAACAGTTCTTTAGAATAAAGTTGAATAAAACGTGACCATCAAAATTGCTGCTATTAGCTCCTGTTGTGTCACTCACTGCATCGCTCTGTAATTCTGTTGAGCATATCTCAATTAGTCTCACAGTTTGCAATCAGTAGTGAGTGTGAAATAAGCAAGGGCTGTGCAAGGATGGTCCCGCCTTAGCGGGATCGGATGGACCGAAATAAAATAACAGAGCTTGTGGCTAATGGCTAACAGCTCATAGCTTATAAAATATGGCATTACTTAAATACGAATCGCAGGTAAGACCACCACTGGTAGAAGGGAATAAAGATTATCACCAGGTAACAGAAGATATTTGCCGCCCCGTAGAAGCAGCGCCAAGCAGGCTTTGGTGGATCGGCTTTTTGATCTCAGTTGCACTTTTATTATTTGGTGTGATTTCAGTAACCCGTGAGGTTTGGTTTGGTACCGGCCAATGGAACCTGAACAAAACAGTAGGTTGGGGATGGGATATTACCAACTTCGTATGGTGGGTGGGTATTGGTCACGCCGGAACCCTGATCTCTGCGATCTTGTTGCTCTTCAGGCAGGGATGGAGAACAGGTGTAAACCGTGCTGCTGAAGCCATGACCATTTTTGCGGTAATGTGTGCGGGACAATTCCCGATCTGGCACATGGGTCGTGTATGGAACGCCTTCTTTACGCTTCCTTATCCCAACACCCGTGGTCCTTTGTGGGTGAACTTTAACTCACCGCTTCTTTGGGACGTATTTGCCATCTCAACTTATTTTACCGTATCACTTTTATTCTGGTACTCCGGTTTAATACCCGACCTTGCCACACTCCGCGACCGTGCCAAATTGAAATGGAGGAAAATGTTTTATGGAGTTATGGCCTTTGGATGGACAGGATCAACCAAGCACTGGCAAAGACATGAAGCCTTATCGCTGGTATTGGCGGGCCTCGCAACTCCTCTTGTACTTTCGGTACACACCATCGTATCCTTCGACTTTGCAACTTCAGTAATTCCGGGATGGCATACTACCATCTTCCCTCCCTACTTTGTTGCAGGTGCCATCTTCTCAGGATTTGCTATGGTGCAAACACTGTTATTGGTAACAAGAAAAGTTTTAAACCTGGAAGACTACATCACGATCGAGCACATTGAAGTGATGAATAAAGTAATTGTGTTGACCGGTTCTATTGTAGGTATTGCTTATCTCACTGAGTTATTCATCGCCTGGTATTCCTACGTTGATTACGAGTGGTTTGCTTTCCGCTATAACCGTGTTGATTTATCAAGTCCTTATGGCTGGAGCTATTACCTGATGATGGGATGTAACGTTCTTTCTCCGCAGATCTTCTGGTTCAGAAAGATGAGAAGAAATATCTGGGTTACATTTTTCATGTCCATCCTGGTGAATATTGGTATGTGGTTCGAGCGTTTTGTGATCATCGTTACTTCCTTGTATCGTGATTACCTGCCATCATCATGGTCGGCTTACTACACACCCACTATTTGGGAAGTTGGATTCTACCTGGGTACGTTTGGATTGTTCTTTACCTGTTACTTCCTCTTCTCTAAATTCTTCCCTGTAATTGCAATTGCAGAGATCAAACATATTCTGAAAAAGAGCGGTGAAAACTATAAAGAGAAAATGGATGTGGTAGAGGCTGAACCGGTGGAAAGATTTGCTCACGAGCATGTTCATTAGGAATAGCTATTGGCTATTAGCTTGTAGCTATTAGCTAAGTGGACTAAAAAAAGAAAATAAAAAGAAAGGTCGTCAGCAAAAGCGCTAACGGCTGAAAGCTAAAAGCTTAATTATGGCTGAAAAAAAATTTGTTGTTGCAAGCTTTGATGATGAAGCGGTCTTGTTTCCTGCTGTAAAACAGGTACGTCGGGCAGGTTATAAAATTCACGATGTGTACACACCAATGCCTGTTCACGGGCTGGATGCTGCACTTGGCTTACGTGATACCAGCCTGCATACTGCCGGTTTCTTTTATGGCTTGGCAGGTACCTGCACGGCACTTGGTTTCATTACCTGGGCGTTGACTTACGACTGGCCTTTGAACTTTGGAGGAAAGCCTTTCTTTGCATTACCAGCATGGATTCCGATCACTTTTGAAATGACCGTTTTGTTTTCGGCTGTTGGAATGGTGTTGACGTTTTGCTATCTCTGTCAATTAGCTCCATTTGTAAAGAAAGACCATTTCCACCCCCGTGCAACAGATGATCTTTTTGTAATGGCTATTGAGTGTACGGATAAAACAAATGAAGGTGAAGTTTCTGATTTTCTGAACGGACTTGGGGCAAAAGAAGTAAATACACAAATCAAAGAAACAGGATGGTGGATTGGCAGTTACGCTGATGACAAAAAACCTTTTCAAAAACAAGTACAAGCGGTTAGCTAATAAACAAATTATTGAATGAAAAGAATACTAATTGCAGCAGGAGTTTTTTCTTTAGCCCTTGGTTTTGTAAGCTGCGGTGGTGCAAAAGGCGATGATCCGGGACGTGCTTACATGCCGGATATGTACTACAGCCGTGCTTACGAAACTTATGGCTATAACGATGTGGAAGGAGAGTTTGATTCCCTGAAAAGAAGAGGCATTAACTATACAGGAGTGCCTGTACCCGGTACTGTAGCAAGAGGAGAAATGATCTCTTACCACCTCACAAATGATTCAGCCGGCCTGGCAGCAGCCAATAGTTTGAAAAATCCGTTGGATTCAATGGCTGCAACCAAGGCTGCCATGAGAGAAGCGGAAAGATTGTACCTGATTTATTGCGGTGTTTGTCATGGTGATAAATTAGATGGTAACGGTCCTTTGCCTGCAGGTGGCGCTTATGCACCTGTTCCGGCTAACTTTACTGCACCAAACATTAAGGCTTTGTCCGATGGTCATTATTTTCATGTGATTACGTATGGAATTCGTACTATGGGAAGCTATGCATCGCAGTTAACACCTGAAGAACGCTGGTGGGTAATTAAATATATCAGGTCGAAACAAGGTGGTGGAAGTACGGCAGATTCAACTGCAACGAAAGCAGCAACTGATTCAACAAAAAAATAATTGAGTTCTAAAAAGATTGTAATGGCATTAACATTCAGAGAACGATTTGAAATTCCTAAAAAATACAATACCTGGAGCATTGGTTTGATGGCTGCGGGTTTATTATCAGTTATCATTTTATTCATCACCCATGGTTCGAAAGCTGATGACCATGTTTCTGCACGGTTTTGGGCTTCGCTTCTGCAAAACAGCGTTTATTTCTTATTGGTAGTAAACGCAGCTATGTTCTTTATCTGTGCTACTACCCTAGCATGGGGAAGCTGGGCACTCACTTTCAGAAGAGTAACAGAAGCCATATCTGCCTGCGTTCCTGTAATAGGCGTTATTACATTTGTTATTTTGATGGTATTGGTTTGGGGGCCGAATCACGTTCTTTACCATTGGGCAGATTCACATGCTGCTGAACATGATGCCGCACTTAAATTCAAATCCGGTTTTTTAAATAGAGGTTTCTTCACCGTATGGACCATTATTACCATTGTCGGCTGGTGGTTGCTGGGAAGAAAAGTACGTCATATTTCAAGAGAAATTGATAACCGCAGACTCTCGGTTGAAGAAGGTAAAAGATATATTTGGAACAATACAGTTTGGTCAGCCATTTACATTGTACTTTTTGCTTTGACGGTTATGTCATCTATTCCCTGGCTTTGGCTGATGAGCTTAGATTCGCATTGGTACTCTACCATGTATAGTTGGTACACCTTTGCCAGCAGTTTTGTGGCGGCTTGTGCGCTGATCACAATTTTTGTGGTATTTCTGAAAAATTTGGGTTATCTCGAGCTTACCAACAGGGAGCACCTGCATGACCTCGCAAAATTCCAGTTTGCCTTTTCTATCTTCTGGACATATTTGTGGTTCTCCCAGTTCATGCTGATATGGTATGCGAACATTCCGGAAGAAACCATTTATTTCATTAAGCGCATTGGTGACGGCAGCCATAGCGGTCCTTACAGGGGTGTGTTCTGGCTTACTCTTATCATTAACTTTTTAGCTCCGTTTCTTATATTGATGACCCGGAGTTCTAAACGTAATTATGGAACAGTTACTATGATGTCTGTGGTCATTTTATTCGGACACTGGCTTGACTTCTACCAAATGGTAATGCCGGCAGGTTCTCCGGATCACATGCCATTTATGTTACTGGATCTTGGTATTGGAGCAGGATTTGTGGGACTGATTATGTTTGTTACAGCAAAATCTTTGGCTAAACACCCGTTACTGGCCAAGAATCATCCGTTCCTGAAAGAAAGTATTATTCATCATACTTAAAAAAGTACGAAACACTAAGCACTAAATTCTAAACAAGAATCGGTGATTAGTCATTAGAGATTAGAAATTAGAAATTCATTTTTGATATGTCTACTACCTGGATAATTGTTGCGCTTCTGTTGGGATTCATCATCGTATTCCAGATTGCCAAGGCAAGTGAATATGTGTCGATTTTAAAAGGCGAGGAAAAAACAAGGAAAGACAACAACCGCATCAATGCTTTTTTACTGCTTGTATTTTTAGTTGTAGGATTGTTCGGCGTGTGGTACTGCAATGAAAAACTGAAAGGTAAAATTCTCCCTCCGGAAACTTCTGACCATGGCGAGAAGATTGATACCATGATATGGATCACCCTTGCTATCACCTTCTTTGTATTTGTCGTAACCCAAATACTTTTGTTTTGGTTTTCCTATAAATACCAGGAAAGAGAAGGACAGAAGGCTTATTATTATCCGCATAATAATAAACTCGAAGTTATCTGGACAGTAATCCCTGCTATCACTCTAACTGTACTGGTAGGTTTTGGTTTGTTCTACTGGTTCCAGATTACCGGGGAAGCTCCAAAAGATGCACAGGTAATTGAGGTAACAGGCAGCCAGTTCAAATGGGAGTTTCGTTATCCCGGTAAAGATGGAAAGCTTGGAAAAAAATATTACAAGAACATCAACGAAGAGAAATCAAATCCGCTTGGTCAAATTTGGGAAGACCCGGATAACAGGGATGATAAAGTTGTTAACGGCGAAGTGCATGTAGTGGTAAATAAACCTGTGAAATTTATTATTGGCTCAAAGGATGTGATACATGATGTGGGCCTGGCACATTTCCGGCTAAAGATGGATGCCGTTCCAGGGATGCCAACCACAATGTGGTTCACACCCAAGTACACTACTAAAGAGATGAGGGCAAAGTATGGTGAGAATTTTAACTATGAAATTTCCTGCGACCAGATGTGTGGCCAAGGTCACTACGGAATGAGAGGAGTAATTGTAGTAGAAACGGAAGCTGAGCACAGAGTATGGTTGGCTCAGAAGCAATCGCAGTATGATATTGCGCATGCTTCCTCCACCCCGGCTAATGGATCGGGTTCACCGGCTGATTCCACTTCCAACAGCAAACCAACTGCTTTATTAAATAAGTAAAAAACTAACCGTTAGGTTTAAATGATATTGATATGAGCAACGATCAAACAATACATGTGCATGAAGG
>JAGIAB010000029.1 GCA_017745135.1 Flavisolibacter sp. | reverse complement strand
AGACAACGGAAGCTCAATCGATCTTCTTCTGCCTGTCTCCAAAAAATAAAACATGAAAAGGAATTCGTTATTTCAATTTCAACAGCCTTGCATTGATGGCTACTATTACTGTGCTTAAACTCATTAACACTGCACCCATTGCGGGGCTAAGAATAAAGTAAGGATATAAAACTCCCGCTGCCAAAGGAATAGCAATAACGTTGTAACCAACTGCCCAGGCAAGGTTTTGTATCATTTTCCTATAGGTCTTTCTTCCAAAGTCAATCATTTGAGCTACGTCTTTTGGGTCGCTGTTCACTAAAATGATGTCGGCTGTTTCTGCTGCTATGTCTGTTCCGCTACCTACTGCAATCCCTACGTCTGCCTGTGCCAATGCCGGTGCATCATTTACGCCATCGCCTGTCATGGCAACTACTTCTCCTTTTTGTGTAAACTCTTTTACTTTCTCTTGTTTTTGGTGTGGCAATACGTTCGCCAAATAACCGTCCATACCCAATTGGTTGGCTACTGAGGCGGCAATCTTCTCATTATCTCCTGTTAGTAAAAAAGATTGGATGTCCATTGCATGCAACTGCTCAATGGCTTCTTTAGAACTTTCCCTTATGGTGTCTGCCAATGTGATCATTCCAACCGCTTCACCGTTTATCAAAACAAAATTTACGGTCTCTGTATTTTGGTCAATTGAGGATGGGATTTCAGGAAGAGGCTTGTTTTCTTTACTGAAATAATTGGGACCTGCTGCAACTACTGTTTTGCCGTTTACCTTTCCTGACACACCAATACCCTGTAAATAGGTAAAGTCAGATGATTGCCATAGCTGCAAATTCTTTTCTTTTAATGCTTTCAACACGCCTCTTGCTATGTAATGTTCTGAATGCTGCTGAATGGCTGCAACATATTGCAGTATCTCGTTTGCTGAATATTGGTTTGAAGTTGAAATGATGTTCTGCACTTCATGCGAACCTTTGGTGAGTGTGCCGGTCTTGTCGAAAATGATGGTGGTTAGCTTTCTGGCATTCTCAAAGGCTGTCCGGTTTCTTATCAATAAACCATGTGTGGCAGATGCCGTTGTTGAAATGGCAACGACCAAAGGAATGGCAACACCCAAAGCATGAGGACAAGATGTTACCATTACGGTTACCATTCTTTCCAGGGCAAAGGCAAGGTCATGATGAATGTACCAAACAAGGAAGGTAGCCACGCCAACAACCAATGAAACTACGGTTAGCCATTTTGCCACTTTATCAGCAAGGTTCTGTGTTTTGGACTTGGCACCTTGTGCTGACTGCACCAATGTAATTACTTTGTTCAGGTAACTGTCTTTTCCTGCCCCGGTGACTTTTATCCTTAGTGAACCATCGCCGTTTACTGCGCCTGCAATGACTTTACTTTCCTTCTCTTTTCTGACAGGTACGCTTTCACCGGTCAACATGCTTTCATTGACAAATGATGTTCCATCTAAAACAATTCCGTCTGCCGGTATTTTCTCCCCTGGTTTAATAATAGCTACATCATCCCTTTTCAACTGCTGAATATCTATGTCAATCACCTCACCATGCCGTTCTACATGTACATTGGAAGGCAGCAAAGCAACCAATGATTGCAAAGCATTGGTTGCTGCCATTTGCGAACGCATTTCCAGCCAATGGCCTAAAAGCATTATATCAATCAACGTAGCAAGCTCCCAAAAGAAATCCATACCCTTTAAGCCAAATACTACCGCCACACTGTAAACAAAGGCAACTGTGATGGCTACGGCAACTAAAGTCATCATGCCAATGGCATTGTCTCTTACCTCGCTTACCAAGCCTTTGAGAAATGGCATGCCGCCATAGACGTAAATAAAAGTGCTCAACAGCAAGAGAACATATTTATCTCCCGCAAACCTTATCTCAAAACCAAACCATTGCTGTATCATGTGTGACAGCAATAGCACCGGGATTGTTACAGCCAAACAAATCCAAAAACGTTTCAGGAAATCGTGTGTATGATGTCCTGCATGTTTATTGTGTATAGAATGGTCGTGTGCAACCGCTTTCGTTGTTACATGGTGTTGGTGGTCGGTATGTTGTTCATGTACCCCATGTTCATGATGGTGGTGATGTGAGTGGTCCATGTTTGTATTTTTTCAATTCGCCAAATTATTTGCTTAACCGGTCAATCATGGCTTCCATTTCATGTATTTCCTTCTCCTGTGATTGAACGATTTGTTCGGATAACTTTTTTTACTTCCGGGTCTTTGATATCGGCATGTTTGCTTACCATGATGGCAGATGAATGGTGCGGTATCATTGTTTTCATGTACTGCACATTGCCGACAGGTATTTGTGTTCGCAAGCCAGCTAAAGCAAGAATAAAAACAACAATGCCGGTTAGGATAATGGCAGTATTCAGTTTTTTGTCAGGGTACATTTTCCCCATCATCAGCATCATGACTACTGCCATTGGAGCAACCATTAAAATTGCCATGTAAATACGTGTGGCGCTGGTGTGATAGTGCGTACTGCTGCCCATGTTTAAAAACATCACTGTGTACATGATGAGAAATGAAAGAACCATCATTACTATAAACTTTCTGTAGGTCATTTTTTCATTTGACTGTATGGTTAAGACATGGATTGTATTTTATTTCATCTTCATTCGCATCATGGAAGGATAAAGACGCAAATACACTTCTACCGCCATTGGGTTTTTTCCATACAAACTATTCAACCGTTCGTCGGCATGATAGAGTGTCCATTGTCCGCCACCTGCCAACCTGGAACCACCGAGCTTTAATAAGTCATAGTTAAAACCAAGGGTAAAAGCATTAACCGGAAATACTGCATCGTGACCGTAAAAACTTTCATCTAAAGAAAGTTCTTCAATGCCTTTCTGCACCCACTCGTAACGGCTATGAAGGGCCAGCTTGTTTTTTCTCCATTCACCTTCTACTAAAATGGCATTCTCTCCATCATGATCTTTGATTTTGTTCATGCCCCAAACTGCGGTTGCATTAAAGGTGCTGTTTGATGCAAAGGCCTTGCTGTAAATGGCTGATGCTGTTGTCCGGTTTACGTCTTCGTCCGTATGCAATAGTTCAGGGCTTTTGACAAAGCCATGTGAGACCTGCAAAGCCCAATTCTCTGTAGGATTGTAGGATAATCTTCCACTCCAGCTATCAAACCGTGGCTTATCAAAATTGTACCTGTGTTCATCCGGCTCTCGTCCTGTGAAGGAAGAACCTTCGATTTTGAACTGACCATAGCGGACGCCAATCGTTGCTACGCCAAAGGTGATGTGTGTGGCATCTACCCAATGGTGAGATAAAGGAGCATCCGGATTGTCCATTGCGGAGGGACGGTGCATAAAAGCAACAGGTCCTAATGCGGGTTCTCCCGGATAAGCTACATAAACAAAAACGTCTGCCTTTTTTGATAAGGCTTGTGAATAGCTTACCGATAATTCAGAAAACAAATCGTGGGGGTGCTGCCGGTCAACAATGGGTTTCCCTTTGTAGGCTTCGCCACTCTGGAAAAGGAGTGGATAACCATTGCCACCGGTTACCGCATCGAATGAAGACATGATGTTGTAATGAAACAATCCGTTTTTCCCTACCTGGTGTTGTGCCATAAGCATAATGAAGTTGGGTACATCTATTTTACTATCGCCTCTCGAACCTTTGCCCGTAAAGTCCTGGTTGTTGTAGCGCAGGAAAAAATTGTAGTGCAGCATGTACATCCATTTGGGTGTATGAAACATGTAGCCATACATGGGCGAAGCATCGGGAAGCCAGCCCGTGCCGGAACCGTTTCTTCCCATTGGCAGGTTAAGCGAATAGGCATGGCTCATGGGCATGTGGTGGTTCATGGGTTCATTCATCTCTTCCATATCCATATTGTCCATCTTCGTAGTATCGGACATCTGCATTTTTGGTTTCGTCGTATCCATTCCCTTATCCATTTGCCTGTGGTCGTGGCCTGCTGAAATAGTGATTGTTTTTTTAACGAGTGTCATTCCGCATTTAGGACAACTGCCGGGCTTGTCCATTTGCACTTCAGGATGCATCGGGCAGGTGTAGATAACCTTTTGTTCCTGCGCCATTAAGGATGAGGCTAAGCCAATGCCCAGGATGGCTAATACGATTCTCAATCTTCTTTTCATTGTACTAGGCTTTTGATGTTTCCAAGACAAAGCTACTTGCAATAACCAGCCCATTCGGTACACAATTATGGGAAAGAGTTACATAATTTTGGCTATGATGGCAAGTCGCCTGTTCAGGCAGCGTTGCCTGAAGCAACTTCTTCGTTTCCCTGATGGAACAATTGAACTGAAGAGGGATAAATACTTACACAAAACTCAATGCATAGCCTAAAAGAGCACCACCTAAAATAATAAGTGCAGTATTAATTTCTTAAAGTAGAAAGTCACAATAAAGCTGATGACAGCAATGGCAATGCTTCTCCAGTCGAGTAAGGTTAATCTCCCAATTTCAACGATCACTGATAAGATAATTGCGATGGAAACAATATTCACTGTATTTAAGAAAGCACTATGATTTTTGACTTTCTTAATCATGGCATGAGCGGATTGAGTAGCGCAACAAATAAGAATGAGGGGAGAAATATACCTATAGTTGCTGCAATCGCCCCCGATGCACCACCTATTCGCCAGCCAATAAATGTTGCCGATGAAAAAACGGGGCCTGCTGTAAACTGTCCTACTGCAATGGCATCTAATGTTGGCAGCCTGTCCCGCATAGGCGGGATCCCACCAATGTTGATTGCTTGATGATTCTTCTCGTTGGCGCGGACGCCAACCTTTAGACTTGCATTTTAATTTTATCCAACAAATCAATCAGTAAGCAGTAGTGAACTATGACGCCAACTAAGCATTATGGCTTATCCGTTGATTCAGACTGCTGCTTATTTTTTGTAAGATGCTTTATATAGAAATTCAGGCTACAGAAGGCCTATTAGTAAGGTTTCAAAGAAGCTTACAGAAGGATTGATAAAAAACTTCTTCATTATGCAGTATCGATTTTTTATTGGCATTGATGTATCTAAAGAGTATTTAGATGCAGGCTTACTGGACGGCGAGAGTCCTGGCATTGCTGATCACCATAAGGTGAGTAATAACGATGGGGGCATCGCCCAACTACTGGGTTGGTTGCAACAGCACCATGGATTTACTCTGGAGCAATCGCTGTTTTGCCTGGAGCATACAGGCATGTACAATTTTGCATTACTTCAATTTTTCAGTAAACATGACTCTAATGTATGGGTTGAAAATCCTATCGAGATTAAAAGATCTCTTGGAGTTCAAAGGGGTAAAAACGATAAAGTGGATGCTATCAGGATTGCTCAATATGCTTTTAGAATGCAAGACAAAGTGAGACTATGGCAGCCAGTACGACAGGTAACAGAAAAGCTCAGGCACCTTGCCTCACTTCGCGAAAGACTTGTAGAAACAAAAAAGAAGTTGCTTACACCTGTAGAAGAACTCTCAAAGGTTGGAAACGACGTGATGGCAAAAATGCTCAGCAGGTCTATGAACAAAACAATCAAGGGGCTTGATAAGGACCTGGATGCAATAGAAAAACAAATGAAAGATATTATTGATAGTGACGATGATCTGAGACAGCTTTATACTCTTGTCAGTTCAGTTGTGGGAATAGGTTTTGTAACCGCAGTAAATTTAATTGTGGCAACTTCCGAGTTCCGGCTTTTTCACTGCCACAGAAAATTTGCTTGTTATGCAGGTGTAGCCCCTTTTGAACACAAAAGTGGTTCCTCTGTAAGGGGAAGAACAAGAGTGTCCCACCTGGCCAATAAAAAAATCAAATGCAACCTTCACATGGCTTCTCTTACAGCCATCAAATATGACGAAGACATCAAGGCTTACTATGAAAGAAAGGTAGCAGAAGGGAAAAGTAAAATGAGTGTGCTTAATGCCATTAGAAACAAACTACTTTCAAGAATATTCGCAGTCGTTGAAAGAGGAACTGTGTACCAAAAAAATTATTTGGTGGTGTCATAGAAATCAAGGGCCGTAGAAATTTTAGTGCCCAACCCTGCTCCAGATCTCGTAAATGCTTTCACCTTTCGAACTAAGGCCGCTATGGTGCCACTCTCCATCCTCCAGTTTTCCGTCAAAGCTTAGCGATGCGCCAACACGGTTGTTGTCTCTCGAAAAAAATTCGATCTTCTCCCCGTACTTTCCATTTACAAATTGGTACACACCGCCACCGGTACCGAAGAATTCTTTTGTTCCGGGATCAATGGCCACCCATTGAAACCGGGTACCCGAAAGGATCTTAAGTGTTTTTCGTGTGCCGGTACGATGGATGGGAACCAGTGTGCCCTCCCGCACCTGGCTGGTGATATGCCACACACCTGCAAGCGGTGCGGACCCATTGTCGATTTTCCGGTACGTCATTTTTTTGCCGGCGGCATCCATCACCAGTTCATTACCGGCAACTACAAAAGTATAAGCAAGTTGCTGGCCTGTTTGTTGATTATTCGCCGTATCGAATTCGATGGTTATGTTTAATTGGTGATCGCTATGGAGATAGCTCCCGCCTGTTGTTTCTATGAATTTTTTTCCCGCTTTGCTAAAGACAGTATGTGTATAATAACCATCAATCAATAACAAAAGCTGTTCTTCATTGCTGCCCTCATGCATCCAGGCGCCTGTTAGTTCATCAATCATGATCCTGTTTTTTGTAAAACTACCGGGTGCAAATATCCATACAATAACAAAGAATAGGTTTTTGCTGCGGAGTTTTTTAAGGTGCAGGTATAGGCCTGTTTATTTTTATCACTGCCTCACTATATCAATTACGGGTGTTCCTATACCCAATCGTTGCGCATTGGTAAAACCAGGTTGCCCTGTTGGCCTGTAGGATCAAACACAAGGTATTCGCCATTACGTTTGCCCTCTGCATCCGGCAAACCACCGGGCACGTATACTGTATCTTCTACAGGCACCGCTTGTGTGCAGCCACCGCTTGTGTCCCCACAAGCGGCTGATACTAATGTTGGCGTCCGCGCCAACGTTTGACCTTTGGAGATTTTTCTCGTTGGCGTGGACGCCAAAAGGCTGCAGTAAAAGGGAATCCTAAGCCTGAACCAAAGAAGAAAGAAGCCCAGAAGGGGAAGTGAGAAATGTTACATAAGTGCCTTTATCACCAGCATAATCACTAATACAAAGAAGATCGACATAACTCCTACTATTCGGAATGAACGTATGAATGCGGCATTCTTTAAAGAGCCATATTTTTTGTATAAAATAAACGCTCCTATTGAAAAGGACAATACCCAAAGTGCAGCAGCTAAAATAACATAGTCCATTATTATTTCTTATGCTATAAATCTACTATAAAAATCCGAACAAGATATTTTGGTCTAACAGGTATATAGACACCCGCGGACGCCAACGAGGGCTGTAAAATGCTTTTTTATCATTTCCGGCTGTAGTGAATCTTTTTCGTTGAAGGGCCGGAAGATATCGAAATACAAAATGGCAAACCCGGCACAGCGTGGTAAAACCAGTTACAATCAACCTATTTTAAAAGAATTGAAAGAAAGCAAAGGACTCAATGAAGGCTTGTCTTTTTAGTACAGATATTCTTCCTGCGGCAGTCTGCAGTATTCATTGTGAGTTAATAATACATCAAGAGCCAGAGGATTTACTCCTTGTTGAAGAAGAAGTAAAGCTTCGGCCTTTGCATATTCATTCATCTGATCGTAGCTCAAATCAAACAACTCTTGAATTTCAACTTTTAAGAACGCTTCATCAGGCGATACTTTATTATCATCGTAGAACTTTGCTAACTGGTATTTAATAATCTGCTCTATTTCAAATTTCTTATGCAAATAGAAGTCGCCGGGATTAATGCGAAACAGAAGTTTAAAGAATCGGATGTTTTCTAAGGCCTCATCGTTAAGAGCACCGTTTTCCAAAACAATCCTGATGTATTCTATCAGGACATTTAAGAAGTCAATTTTTGCAAACGACTCATTAATGTTGTAGGTAAACAAAATTTCATCAATCTCCTTTGTATGAAATTCTTTTGATTTTACAGCATGTAAAATTGCGCCTACATATTTCGGCATCTCAATATTGTCATCAATAAATTGAATTGCCCTTAAGAGCTGTACCCTGTTCATAAAAAATTTTTAAATGAAGGGGTTGGGAAGTTGCAGCTTTTTTAAGATAATTGGCAGGAACACTGAAGATAATAAAATATTCTTTTTGCTGCAACTGTTTGCGTCTGCACAAGCAGCTTTCATATCGATAGCCTTTCTCACTTACTTAATTTCCCTATGCTGTCTTTAGTTTGCAACTATTACTGTCCGGTAAAATTATTTCACACAAAGAAAAAGAGGTCTGATGACCTCCTTTTGTATTGGTAGTTTTGAGTTACCACACTTAAATCCACCAACATGAACAAAAGTACTTTTTTCAGCGGACAGCCGATCTTTACACAACTGCTAAAATTTATTCCAAGAGACTGCGTTGCTCGCATTGCAAGGGAGCATAAAGCGGACTACTATTCAAAGCGGTTTAATACCTATGAGCATTTAGTAACGATGCTCTATTCCATTTTCAACAACTGTAACTCGCTAAGAGAAGTTACCACCGGTATGCTGGCTTCTGAGCAAAGGCTCAGGCATCTTGGTATCCGTTATCATCCAAGGCGTAGTACTATATCAGACGCAAACAACCGTCGTGTATCGGAGGTCTTCGGTGACATTTATTATTCAATGTATCAGAAGTATGCTCCGCTTTTATCGGACAGCCACAAAAGCAGTAAAGCATCAAGGCTTTACATCTTTGATACAACGACCATTTCACTGTTTCAGGAGATCTTGCGCACTTCTGGTAAAAATCCCTCCGGCAAAAGAAAAGGAGGCATTAAAGTGCATACCCTCATTCGCAGTGACCAGGATGTTCCCTGTATGATTCGTTACAGTGCTGCAGCCGCCAATGATTCTCAGTTTTTAAAGGAAGTGCACTTACCTAAAGGTTCCGTTCTGGTCTTTGACAGAGGATATTATGACTTTGTAACACTAAACCGTTTTACTACCGATGGCATCACGTGGGTGAGCCGTCTTCGTAAACTTTTTAGTTACAATATTCTAAAGCAAAACCCAACAGAAAATCCTGCAATTATCAGCGATGAACATATACAACTGGGCTGGCGTTGTGGTACCAGGGTCATGGCAAGGCTTGTACAATACAGAGACCAGGAAAGCGGAGAAGAGTATCAGTTTATCAGCAATAATTTTAGAATGAAAGCCGAAAGCATTGCCGCACTCTATAAAAAGCGCTGGCAAATAGAACTGCTCTTTAAACGCATGAAGCAAAACTATCCTCTCAAATATTTTTTAGGAGACTCTGAAAACGCAATCAAAATACAAATATGGTGTTCGCTCATTGCTGACCTGCTTTTAAAAGTGGTGAAAAAAGGAGCCGCAGCTAAATGGTCCTTCTCTAATCTTGCAGCAATGGTAAGGCTTCATCTGATGACTTACATTGATCTTAAAGGCTTTCTAAAATCTCCGGAAAAAGCATTGCTGAAAATGTTTCACTCATCTCAAGACAACCATTATCAACTCTCTTTAATCACATAAAGACCCTGCTAATGAAATTTATACTTATATCATAGATCAAATGCAGTAGCCGCAATAAATAAAATAAACGGTTGGATTTTTACCGGACAGTAATAGTTTGCAACTAAAGACTTCTCCACAATCCTTTTCCCAAACGGCATCAGTGAAACCTCCACTAATTTAAAATGCTGCTTTCCAAAAGGAATCCCAATGATCGTGATATACAACAGAAGCCCGAACACCACATGCACTACAGCCACCCACAGCCCTCCCCAAATGATCCATATAATATTCAACACCGTTACCAAACACCCACCACTCGCCGAAGTGCTGATTGCCTCCCTTCCAAAGGGCCATAAAATAAAACCCGCCAGCTTAAAACACTGAAGCCCGAACGGAATGCCTACAACGGTAAGGCACAACACAATGCCACCAATAACATAACCCAATGCAGAAAAAAAACCTCCGAAAAGGAGCCAGATTAAATTACCTAAAGTGTTCATTGCAGTTATTGTTTAAATAATTGATTACGCCACTCCAAAAACATGCGATCTGCTATATTTCGCCTGCAAAACAGTTCCCGTATGCACCTCTACGTTAAAACGCATCCCCTCCTTGGAGGGGCGAAATAGCTTAAACGACCTGGGGTGGGTTTCTCCTTCTTTCCCGGTCATCTCTCGCAGCCTACCAACCCATCAATAAAATTAAGCCTGCCACTTACTCTGCTCCATCCTTTGCCTTTCCATCTCCATCAATCTTCCTTTCTGCTTACCTAAGCGATAAGCAACAACCACCGGAACCATAATTAAAAAAACAAGAACAAGTAAAAGTATAATAAGCTCATTAAATCCTAGGGGTCCCATAAGTGTTAGTTTAATTCAAAATAGTAACAAGTATCTGCAAAAACAAACTTCATAAACATCGTTCAAACTTCGTTTACATAAGCATGATACTTACAACACCCTGTTGCAATAAAAACTTTTAATCCGTATTTTACAACCACCAAAACCAAACCCTTATGAAAATCTGGTTCATCCGTCACAACAATGAAAGCCTCGGACCGTATACAATTGAAGAACTCAAAAACCTCTCCGTAACAAAAGACGATTACATCTGGAAAGAAGGTCTTGCCGATTGGGTACAGGCTAAATCTCTTTCCGAATTAACTCAGTTATTTGCATCATCTGCTCCTCCTCCATTTACTGCCCAAAATAATAGCAGCCATACTCCATACAGCAGCCAGTCACCGCATAATTCTTACTTTGCCGCAGCCGCCAAACCAAAAAGCCGCAGCCGCCTGTTGTGGATTAGCTTACTTTTTATTTTATCCCTGGTTACTTATTTGATCTATGCAAACAATAACTCGTCTTACCTCGCTCCTTTCAGTTCAGAAGTTCAAAAATCACCCGAAGAATTAAAAGCCGACCTGGCACAAACCGAAAAACGAAATCCGCTGAACTATATAAACGGAAGTACAGCCCACCATAAAAACCTTATTGGCGAAATGGTGATGAACGGCACTCTCACCAACTCGGCAACCCTTGCCGTCTTTAAAGATGTCACCATGCAAGCCGATTTTCTCTCAAAAACAAACAGTATTATCGGCAGTCGAACGTTTGTAGTTTATGAAGTAATCAAACCCGGACAAACAGTTCCTTATAAGCAAAAGATTTTAGTTCCTAAAGATGTGACGGATGTTAAGCTAACGATTATGGATGCAACGTCTGTCAATTAAAAAAATATTCGCCATTTATTTTAGCTTTAAAACAATGCCGGGAAGAATAACAGCCCCTAAGTACAAATTCAAAACCTTGTCAACCTGCTCTCAGAATGGTTGCCAATGTCTGCCTACAACAAAAAAGCGGTAACCTATACATCAATTTTCAGGGAAAGCAAACTTGCTTCTTCACTCGAAGGCAACAATAAAAAGCAAAAACTTCAAAATGCTTGGGAAGAGGTATATCGCAACCACGAAAGGCTTCCGTATACGCTTACAAGAAAAATCGTTCACGCTGCAATTGACTACAGGTTCAATCAAAGAAATCCATTGACAAGGGAAGAGCTGGATCAGCTGTCTTGTATAGTAACGGATTTAGGTTATGACATGGAAAAAGAGTTAAAAGCAGTAAAGTTGAAAGAAGATCTGCCTGAAATCAAAATACCACCGGCGCAACTTATCCAGCGCCTCGAATCACATCCCCTGGTAAGTGAAATTGTTGGAGAACCATTACAATTATTTAAAAATGGGCATTTCAACGAGATTCTGTACGTAAAGTTTGTGAACGTTTTGAAGTTAAAGTACAAACGCTTGCATCCTCTACTGAAATTGGGAAAGCTTTGATGGGGAAAGTCTTCAATGTTGCATCTCCTTTAATTGCTTTAAATAGCCTTACCAGTGAAAATGAAAAAGGCATCCAGGAAGGGTACCAGCTCATGGCCATGGGTGCAATGCGGGGTATAAGAAACATCTTTAGTCATGGCGACGAAAATCAGCGGTCACCCGAAGACTGCTATGAAATGCTCATGTTTATAAACTGGCTATTTAAGCAGTTGCCTTAGCTCTCGTTTTCTGCTTCAACAATTTTCCGATAAAATTTGGAAAGACCCATTGCAAACCATTCAGGTAATTTTTTCGAAGAAACCGCCGATGTCACTTCTCCGTTTTCAAAATGTGCAAGTACTTTATGAACAGCTTCCGTAGTGTCTACAATTTGAACATCATCAAACAAGTCAAAATTTTCATTGACCATTTCAAGGTTGCCATAAAAATTGCGCTCAATATCAAATGGAGAAACATTATGTCCTCCGTTCTTTGCCCTGTCAAAAACTCGTAAGGATGAAACATGGGTGTCAGAAAGTCCAAAAAAAATAAGATGCACCGTATATCCTGCTTCCTTAAATTTTTTAGGATAATGCCAATTGTTTTCACCAACAAAATGGCCTTCGTATACAAAATGGTCGCCGGTCTTTAGCGCAGCTTCCGCCCTTTCTTCAAAATGATTGATCAGCCACTCCTCGGCAGCCTCTTTTGCCTCGTTTAAACTGGCTATTTTTTGGGGATACAGTTCCTTTCGTTTTTTCAGGAAAAGAAGATCTCCGTCAAATACCTCGTAATTGTCCTGTATTTCCTGGGGCAGGTAAGAAAACCCCACACTTGATTTGCCGGCACCATTTGAGCCTGTTATCAAATAAAGTGTAGGCATGCATTAATAAAGCTCGTATCGTTTTCTTATCGCCTCGGTCTCTTTTGCAGAAAGATTTCTGATAACGGTAAAATCTATGTCGGCTGAGTATAATCGTACAAGCTTAATACTGCCGTCAGGATACTCCATATAGCACTGGCGGCTGGGCAGCTGCCTGGTGTTAATCATGAAAGGAATCCCCTTGTTAAGCTTGCTCCTTCTCAACATCCGCACAGCGTTATTTCCTGCTTTTTCCTTTTGCGCTAATGCCATAGATTTATGATTTTCAAATAGATGTATGCTTCGAAATTAATAGCTTTCATCCATTTTCGATGTTAACATCTGTAATAATTATCGTAAGAATAATACAAAAATTGTGACAAGTCAAGCAGTTATAAATTGATCTTTAGAATTGTTGATGAAATGATGTATCCGGAAAGCTTCGATATCAAATCAACCTGAACTACAAAAAGAATCATATAGGCAGAACCAGAGTTTTTCTAATAAATCACGGGGTCGACAGGGCCGCTCCCTGTGCAGACAGGCAAGTTTGTCCCTCTTTTGTGCAGCAGGTTGCCGCACAAATTATTCTTTCCCCGATTGTGCAACAGGTGGTTGCAAAATTTGGTTTTTGCTGTTCTGTGCAGGCGGCACTTGCACAAATTTCCTTCCCAACCAGCCTTCCCGGCATTGCAGGCCAGAACTCGTTGTTCATTGTACAAATCTGGAAAGCTATGATCATCACCACTACCCATCGTTTCTCATCAGTGCCGGGATTCCAGCTAACCTAACTGCATTTGCACTATCAGCAGACTGAAGATGATATAGTAATTCGTGATGCCGGTGCAATGCTGCAGTGCTATTTGTCCTTTCTTTTCCACCTGCTTAACCATGCATTGCATTCAGACTGGCACGCTTCAGGTCGGTACTATTCTTCTTTATAGAGATAGGGAAGGCTGTCCTTAAACTCCTTTGATAGGAACCTTAGATAACTGCTTATATGCAATTTTAAGTTGAACGCCTTGTTATCAGAAGAAATCAAATGCACTACCGAATCGGGGCCAACCTCCCATTTACCCGTGATTAAAGACGATTTGTAGGGGTTCTTTAAAGGGAAGCGGCAACGACTACTTAGCTCAAATGAACGGTCCGGGTTTAGCTTTAGTGAGCTTACAACCGTGTCACACTGCTTGTCAACACCCTTTGATATAAAAGAATAGGTGCCTGTAAAACTGCTTACTGCCGCACCGTCCGCAGTCTTGTTTTCCGCGTTCCTGGTCTCATTACCTTCTGCCAAACTGCCTAATTTGAGATCAAGTTTAAAAATCAAAAAGCTTAAAAAAAGAAGGCCCAGGAAAAGGGTATAGATCATATTGAATTTAAGCAACCCAAGTGCCTTTCCATACATTTTTACATCCTTCCCGATTTTGTCCGATTCCTTTGCACCTGTTTGAACAGCCCTCTTAGTCACTACTAATTGTTGCTCAAATTTTACAATAGCCAATGCCAAAATCGTTGCACCAATAATGCACAAACTAACGATAGATACCTGGCAAAACACCCTTCCTTTAAAAATATCATTACCCATAATCACGATCAAACCACCATACACGCCTAACAGCCATTTTGATCTTGAGATATAGGTTTCCAGTTTAGTGATCCGCAACTGATAGGAATCCTCTGTCCTGTCTTTTTTTGCATCAATGTCTATAACCGTCGGAGTCTCGAGGTCGGCACCAATCGCCTGTAATGCATCTTTTGAAAATTGCACTGCTGTTTCTACAGCAGTCTTTAAATCATCAAGTGCTTTCTTGGCAGCCGCGGCCGACTGCTGTGCACTCTCAGCCGCTTCCTGTGCAAGTTCTTGCGGTGTCTTTTGAGGAGGCGTCATAATATTAATCGTGAACAAAGCTGTTGAAGTACGTTGCCAAATAACGGAATGACTGCTGTAATTCCTCTCTTGTCAGCAGCGGCTCGTGGTTTCGGAAGCGGACTAGCTGCGCCACCAATGAAATCTCAACGTAAAAACTAATAAAACGGTCTTTATAACGTTCGTCACTTTCATAGGACGAAATCATATCAGTGATTTGGGGTAGTAATTGAGTCTCTACCAATGGAGTCTCTACATAAAAATCTGTATAATTTTCCCGGAGCCGGTCAATTGCGGAGAAAGTACCTTTTGATACTGCACCGTAGTTGTACTTCATTTTTGTTCATTTTTAAATTTATAAGATCAACAAAACTTTTGTAAAGGGCAACTGCAATAATCTGCGCACATTTAATCAGGAAAAAGAATTCTATAGGGGAGTAATCTTCTAAGTAAGATAACAAGCTCCTTTAATATTTCAAAATTAATCCCGGTTGTTTACAACCGGTTTTTGAAAGTTTTCCACTATAACAAACGAAGACAGACATAATCTTCACCACCTAAATCAATTGAGCCAAAATCAAAACTTCATCTAATAACAAACCTTACACTTCCGCTTCCCATAATTTTTCTGCACCTCCGCCCCTGTCACTTCAATGATCGTATGCCTGCAGCAACGTAAACCACCGCAATCTTTTCTCGAATGATAAGCCACTGAAGTTTTGCTGTCGCAGGCGTACACCTTGGCAACCGGCGCAACATCTTTTTTAAATGAAGGGGTGGACTGGGTAGTTGTAAAAAGCAGTACGAACCCAAGCAGGAGTTTGATGAACATAGTTTTGGTTTTTCAATGTTTTCCAGGCCACTGCACCGCTTCGCTGAATTTGTCACCATGTACTCAACAAACTATTTTTTTGCAACATCGCGTTGTTGCGGTGCGGCAAGTGC
>JAGIAB010000299.1 GCA_017745135.1 Flavisolibacter sp. | reverse complement strand
TTTCACATTAGCTCTTTAAAACTAACAGATATCAAACATACGAGTAGCAATGCAGCTTGGTCCAAAATAAATTGCACTACTATCATTCAACCACATTCAATTTCAAACCATCCGCTCACTTCGTTCAAAACTACCTATACTCCAATCATACCAGTAATTTCATCAACCTTTCGGTTTACTTAAACATAAAATAAACCGCACCAATCAAAAACACAAAGCTGATCAAATACTTTAATTGAAAAGGTTCCTTTAAAACCCAAACAGCAAACACACAAAACACCAAAAGGGTTATTACTTCCTGTATGATCTTGAGTTGATACACTTTTAACCCGCCTGCAAATCCAATACGATTGGCCGGCACCATTAAACAGTATTCAAAAAAAGCAATGAACCAGCTTAATAAAATGGCTTTCCATAAAGGCCAGCCGGTGTTTTTTAAATGATAATACCATGCAAACGTCATGAAGATGTTGGAAGCCGTTAATAGTGCAATTGTGCGGATCATCCCCCTGTCCCCCTAAAGGGGAGACTTAGGTGCGGGATACATTATTCATTCAGGGGGCAGAGCATTGGTGGATATGCTTCTTGTTGACACTATTTTAAAAATATTTTGCCAGGTTTCCGATGATTTCACATCTTAAAATAAAAAGGGAAACTCAGTATCTAAGTCTCCCCTTTAGGGGGACAGGGGGATTAGTTTTGATTCAGATTTCTAAAATCCACCGGCACCAGCTTACTTACACCAGGTTCCTGCATGGTTACACCATAAATAACATCCACAGTACTCATGGTTGTTTTGTTATGCGTAACAATGATGAACTGGGAATTGTTGCTAAACTCACGAATCATATTTGTGAACTTACCAACGTTGGCATCATCCAACGGAGCATCCACCTCATCCAGGATACAGAACGGGGCAGGTTTGATCAGATAAATAGCGAACAACAAGGCAGTAGCGGTTAATGTTCTTTCTCCTCCACTCAACTGTCCAATGCTGCTTGGACGCTTTCCTTTTGGCTTCGCTATAATATCAAGCCCGGTTTCAGCAAGGTTATCAGGATTTTCCAAAACCAAATCACAGTGGTCGTCTTCAGTGAACAGGGTTTTAAACACCTTCTGGAAATTTTCACGAACCTGGTTAAAGGTTTCAAGGAATTTTTGATTGGCGGTTGTTTCCACTTCAGCTATCGTTTGCAACAAACTTTGCTTGGCGTTTACAAGGTCTTCTTTCTGTTCAACAATAAAATCATAACGCTTCTTCATTTCCTCGAACGCTTCGATAGCCGTTGGATTCACCTCACCTAAATTTTCCAAACGCTTTTTCATGCGGTCGGCTTTTTCCTGCAATTCTTCAACCGGAGTTTCTGAAGTGCGGGGCTCATCGAGAATGTCTTCCAAAACAATTTTGAATTCCACATTCAAACGTTCCTTCATTCCCGCCAACTGAAGTTTCAGTTCATTCAGCTTGTCTTTTATAGCACTTACTAAATGCTCCAGGTTTTCTTTCTCCTTCACCTTATGGCGCAACTCACTTTCTTTTGTATTCATTTGGTTGCGGAGATTGTAATAAGCCTGGTCAGCTTCATTCAAAATATGCTCCTCGTTTTCTCTTCTTCTCATCAACTCGTACAACACTTCTTCAATTCCTTTCAGGTTTTCTTCAGAAAGAGAAATGCTTTCGGTGGTATCCTTCAATTGAACCGTGTTGCTTTCAACCTGGTTGCGCAGATCAGTGATTTGATTGTTCTTGAATTGAAGTTCCTGCTTCAAGGCGTTGATCTTGCTTTGCTCACGGGTTACCTGCAGGTTCAGGTTGTTGTATTGTGTATTGATCTCGTTGTACTGAATTTCTATATCGTTATACGAGGCTTCAGCTTCCTGCAATTGGTTGGAATAACTGCGCAGGCTTTCATTCAATTCGCTCAACTGGTTACGGGTGGATTCGATGGAGCCATGCGCTTCATCCAGTTGTCCCTGTAAATCTTCAATGCGGCTTTGTGATTGCGATTGAGAATAATTCAGGTTTTCCAGTTTGTTCAGGATATTAAACAACTGGTTATTGATTCCCAGAATTTCCTGTTCGGTTTGACGAATGACATTTTCCTTCAGATCAGCATTGAACGCAATCACTTCGTTATGGCGTGATTGAATTTGCGCATTCAATTCATCAACAATGGTTTGTTGCGAAGCAATTTCTTCCTGCAGTTTTTCCAGGTTCTTTGCACGGCCGATCTTTTTTCCTTCAAACAAACCAACACTTCCACCAGTTAAAGTATAGCTCCCTTTTACATACTTACCGTTTCTTTCCAGCACAATCGAACCATTGCTATTCTCTAAAGCAGAATTGTCGTTGGCAATGAACACATTTCCCAACAATTGCTCGGCAAGTTTGCGATACTGCCCATCTACTTCAATCACATCCATTACCGGGATGGTACCCTCAGGTTTATGATCAGGAGCGGTTGCATTGGAAGCATTCACTTTATCAAGTAAAAAGAAATTAGCCTTTCCTTTTTTATTTTCATCCAACAGGTGAACGGCCTGCAAACCTTCCTGTAAATTATTTACTACATAATAGTTGAGGTAAGGTTCTAAAACATTTTCAACAGCCGTTCTGTATTCTTCTTTTACGTAAATAATATCAGAAAGAATAGGCGCCTTGTGATTCCATCCTGAATTATTATGAAGAAATTTCACACTCTCAGGATAGCCTTCCATCGAATCGATCAGGCTCTTTAAAAGATCATGCTCATTCTTTTTAGCGTCTAGTTTCCTGGTTTCATCGGCCAATTGAACACGCAATTCTTCCAACACCGATTGGGTTTGCAGAATTTGCTCTTTCGTGCGTTCATGGTGCTGCTGCAATTGCTCTAAATCGTTTTGCTTTAATTGCAACTGCTTTTTCTTTTCCTCTTTTTCTATTTCCAGTTGGTGGATTTGATCCTGTCTTGCAGAACGTTCTTCTTCCAAATGAAAAATGGTACGCTGCAGGTTTTGAATAGACGTATCGGCAACCGCCACTTTCTTTTCAGCATCAAACTGACTGCGCTGTACCTGCTGATAGGATGAACGCAATTCATTTAATGCATTCCGGTTTTCATCAACTATCGCTCTCTTCTCATCCACCTGCGAACGCAATTCTTCCAGTTGGGCTGTTAAGTTTTGAAGCGTTTGTTCTTCTTCGCCTATTTGCTGCCGGGTAAAATTGATGCTTTCTTCTATGCCTGTGATCTGTCCTTCTGCCTTGCTTAAAAACTGGGTTAGGTTTTCCTGTCTTTCTTTCAGATACTCCAAACGCTGCGTAGCCAAATTCTTTTCATTCTCTTTGGTACGAACATTTTGAACCAGCTCGTTAAAGCCTTGTTGCAAGGTATGCAGTTCGCCTTCCCGTTCAATGAAAGCTACCCTCTCCTGCTCCAATGCCGCTTCTTCTGTAGCAATCTGGGCTTCTAAGGCAATTCTTTTATCCGTTTCGGTATCGTGCTGCTCATTCAGTTCTTTGAACGTAAGGTTAAAACCTTCCAAAGCCGCTTTGGCCAGTTCAATGCTGACCTCACGATAATCTTTTTTGATCTCGTAATACTTCTGTGCTTTCTTGGCCTGGTTCTCTAAAGTTTTTAACTGGTTATTGATCTCAAACAACAAATCTTCAATACGGGCCAAATCCTGCTCGGTCGCATCCAGTTTTTGCTTCGCTTCCTTCTTTCTTGTTTTATAGATGGAAATACCTGCGGCCTGCTCCAGCATTCTTCGGCGGCTATTGTCCTTGTCTTTGATCAGGTCATCCACCATTCCCAATTCAATAATGGCATAGCTGTCGGTGGAAACACCGGTATCCAAAAAAAGATTTTGAATATCTTTCAAACGGCAGCTTACATCATTCAGGCGGTATTCGCTTTCACCGTTTTTGTAAAACTTACGGGTTATGGTAACGGTGTTGAATTCGGTAGGCAGAAGATTTTTGGTGTTTTCGAAGGTGAGACTCACTTCGGCCAAACCGCTGGCACTACGGGTTTTGGAGCCATTGAACACAAGGCTCTCCAGGTTTTCCGACCTAAGGTGGGATATTTTTTGTTCACCGATCACCCAACGGATGCTATCCACGATATTACTTTTACCGCAACCGTTAGGGCCAACAATACCGGTGATGTTTTCATCAAAATTCACAAGGGTTTTGTCAGCAAAGCTTTTAAAGCCCTTTATTTCCAGAGATTTTAAACGCACAATTTCAGTTTTTTAAGATGCGCAAATATAACGGAATGACCCCACAGTAGAGGACAAACATTTTTTTCAATCATTTTTAGAGTATTGCTTCCCATAAATACC
>JAGIAB010000298.1 GCA_017745135.1 Flavisolibacter sp. | reverse complement strand
AAGAAATCGCCGACGCTATAGGGTGAAAAACCATAGAATGAACTGGGGTGAGTTGTTGACGGATTTGTTGGCGTCCATCTTTCTTTCACGGTTCTCAACGCATTATAGCCATTCGAATAAACGCCATAAGCGCTTACTCCGTAAGTTGTATAATTCGGATCGGCCATGCGGCGACCAAGCAAACCATTCAAGTCAAAATTCAAGCTAAATCTTTTGTAGGTAATGATGTTGGTTAGCCCCACCATATAACTGGGATCCGTTGTGCCCAACAATTTGGTGTCTGCATCATCAATCCGGCCATCCGGTTTACCTGTTCTTACAAACCTTCCGTTTGCATCAACGACAGGATTACCGGCAGCATCTCTCTGGAAACCATCGATATCTTTTATTTTGATCATTCCCGGCAACAGTTGTGGTTGAGAAGTAGGCACCTTCTCACCTACCTGCAAAATACCATCTGACAACCTGCTGTACATTGCCCTGATCGGATCGTTAACGCTTTCGTAGATAGCAGGCTTCCAGTCAGGGGCTCTTTCCTTCCAATTGTCTTTATATCTTGATACGGCAACTGAGGTCCTCCATTGAATATCTTTTGTTTGTATATTCTTTGTATTGATGGTTACTTCGAAACCTTTGCTTTGCGTTTTACCTACGTTGGCTATAATGGTGTTCACCTGGTTGTAGGAATTCAGCGGTTTGGTTGCCAGCAGATCGGATATAACATTGTTAAACACTTCAACAGAACCATCAACTCTTCCGTTCAACATGGAGAAATCCAATCCGATATTCATTCCTGTTGTTGTCTCCCATTTCAAATCAGGATTTTCCAATCTTGACAAGGAGATGCCTGTGAGCCTTGTATCATTCGCAGATAACCATGCCGGATAGGCTGCATACGCTGCGAAGGCATTACTGTTAATGCTTGCATTACCCGTTTGCCCATAACTAACTCTCAACTTGAACTGGTTAAATAAATTATTGAGCGATTTAAAAAATGATTCCTGAGCTACATCCCATGCTACTGCTGCCGACGGAAATGTACCCCACTTGTGATTTCGTGCAAATACACTGGCGCCATCTGTACGTACGGTAACAGTAGCGAGGTATTTCCCTTTATAGCTGTAGTTCAATCTTCCGAAATAAGAAGCCAGTAAGTTTTTGGCACCGGAAGAAAGCGTAGGTAACTGGATAGCTCCCGCACCAAGGTTATGATAAAGAAAAGCGTCAGTTACATATCCGGTGCTTCCGCTACTGGAAGAAAGGTTAGTAAAACTTTGCTCAGACGCACCGGCCAGCAAGTTCAGTTTATGTGCATCGCCCAACAATTTGGTATAATTAGCGGTTGCTTCCAGGAGGTAGTCGTTGTTATCAATATTGCCAACTGTGGCACGCCCCTGCTCTAATGCACCATGTAATGTAGTAGTAGGCAGATAGCTTCCGCGACTGGAACTTCCTTTATCCATCCCTGCCTTCAACTTTATCACCAAATCTTTAACTGGCATAATATCTACATACACATTCCCAAGAAATCTGTCGATCCTGCTTTCATCGGTGATCGTTAAAAGAGAATAAGGATTGGGCTGTAACGCCAATTGCGGATTCAACGGATAATTCCCGTTTTCATCGATGGCTTTAATATGTGGCCCCTGTTGAATGGCTGCACGAATGATACCGGAATTTTCATACTGGTCGCCTCCCAACTGCGTATTACTATTATCTATTCTGCTGGCAGTGAAATTGACGCCCAATTTTACATACTTGTTAATGTCCTGGTCAATATTTGCCCTGAAAGAATAGCGTTTGAATTCTGAATTTTTTGCAATACCCTTTTGATCGTAATAATTTCCCGACAGCAGGTATTTTGTAAACTTTGTCCCGCCTGTTACTGAGAGGTTGTGCTGTGTGGTAGAACCATTACGTGTAACGAGGGATAGCCAGTCTGTTCCTCTTCCAACGTTGTTGATAGCGTTTTGAGTATATAGTTTTCTGTATAATCCATTAACGGGGTTAGCCTCAGCCTCGGCTCTTGTTTTAGTACCATACGGAATAACGCCGTTATCAAAATCCCATTGTTCCTGGCCGGCTTCATTACGCACCTGCATCCATTCGTTTAAAGGCAATACATTAAAAACATTGGTATTAAATTTCTGAATGGAAAAATTATTAGAGTATTGCACCCGGGTAGCACCATCAATACCTTTTTTAGTAGTGATCAGGATTACACCATTTGCTGCCCTTGCACCATAGATTGAAGTAGCACTGGCATCTTTCAACACTTCTATCGATTCAATATCATTAGGATTAAAAGAGTTGAGAATACTTTGTGAGCCCGCCTGGTAGCGTCCCCCACTTTGGGGTTGTTGCAGATCAAAAATGGGAAATCCGTCAATCACAAATAAGGGCTGATTGCTGGCATTGACTGAACCGGCACCACGCACCAGGATATCCAAACCTCCACCGGGCTGTGCACTGTTTTGCCTGATGGTTAAACCCGCCACTTTCCCTTTTAGCATGCTACCGATTTCCGGGCCAGAAGAAATGACGAGATCCTTTGCTTTAACTGATGATACAGCACCCGTAAGATCTCTTTTCTTTTGCGTTCCATAACCAATGACCACCACTTCATCCAGGCCTTTATTCAAAGCTGTTAGTGTGACATTAAAAGAATTTCCGTTCACCGGAATTTCAACAGGCGAATAACTAACAGAAGTAAACAACAAAATGTCGTTTGAAGAAGCAGTAATGGAATACTCACCCTTATTGTTTGTGGTTGTCGCCACACCTTTTCCCCTGACTTGCACGGTGACACCAGACAATGGGTTGCCGTCAGCATCTGTTACCTTCCCAGTAAACATTGTTTGCGCATACAGAAGGCCCGACAGGATAAAGCAGGCAGCAAAGCAGAAAATTTTCCTGAATAATTTGGAGGACATGCGACGTTAGTTTAAATAATTATAATCGGGATTGCAACTCTAAACTATAAACATTTCATGCAAAAGAAATCAGGGTAAACTTCAGCAGGTGCCTGGCTTTGCATGTGCAAACGTTTTACTTGCATATGCAAACGCTTGCGTGATTTTGAAAAACAAGGACGGCTTTTGTATATAGGAAAGCTTTGGAAGGGCTAACGATGAGTAAAGACTTATTTGACAATATGGGATCGGAGAAGAAATGCCTGATAAATAAAAAATCAGCAAACAATAAATCTGCTGATTCCTTATTAAGATTCGATAACTGAATCGAACGAAGAACTTACTCGATTGTCAATGTATAATTCAACTTATTGTAGCCTGTTGCTTCTTCCCAGGTATTTGAATTTGCCAAACGAATGGCGTATTCAGAACGGCCGACAATAGATGCATACTTATCTGGCATATTCAATAACAACTCATATGGTCCAGGCGCAAGATCAAAAGGAAGAGTAAAACTTTGTTCCAACTTAACAGAACCCGGGAACCATTTGCGGACATCAGTAACCACATCAAATTTCCTTACATCTCCTGTTGTTTTATTGCGCATCAGGAATTGCACCGGTCTTGCATTAAACGGAGAGGCATAACCAACGTTATCCAGATTGATCGTGATCTTTATTGATGCTCCGGCTTTTGACTTATTGGGAAATGTCGCCTCTTTTAATACAAAGCGATAGCCCAGTTTTAGTTTAATGCTGTTCATACAGCCACCTGTTTGCCAGTCATTATTAACAGCAGTATTATAGCCGGCATTTAAAAAACTATAGTGCATTTCAGCCATCTCGGTTTCTGTACGGCCTGCAGTTTCACAATCATTTTGCGGACTAAATGCATCATCACAGGTTTCTCCTCCTACGGCGACATACTTACTATCTTGCTTCTGATAGTTTCGTAAAGCATTAATGGTATTGTTGTCACTATTCATTGGCGTACTGCTGTTGCCATAATCATTGAAGGTTCCATAGTCATCGGGTGATGCCAGAAAGCAATCGTTATGAAACCCGATCCTCGCTTTATCCGTTTCTGTAAAAGCTTCTGCGTCCGTTAACGCTGTACTTGCCAATGTGGCCGGAATGCCATAAACAAATCGTTGCTTCAATTGCGGAATGCGTACCTGTATCATCCTGTCCTTCGGCAATGCATTTAATAAAGCCTGCACAACATCAATCCTGTCCTGCCAGTTGTTATTCAACAATTTTCCCTGGGTAGCATTTGCTGAAGCGTCCCCAAAATAGTCGGTGAAATAATTCTCTCCCCAAATCCCAATAAAACCCAATTGCATACAGGCAATAACATCTGCATTGGTTGTGAGTAAAGGCTTTAACTGCGATATATGATTTAACACAACTGATTTCGGT
>JAGIAB010000297.1:4377-5080 GCA_017745135.1 Flavisolibacter sp. | reverse complement strand
GATACGAATGCTATAAAAAAACTTTTGTGCATGTGTCAAAACTAAAAAATTGATGATAAGCTTATGACATAATTTTGACCGCCAGGAATTACTTCATTCTTAGTTTTCGAATGTTTAACAGCTACTTAAATTATTTTTTTAATGAGATCTTTGCTTCTGGGTTTGCAGCTTTGCTTTAGCTAGTAAGTGACAGGACTAAGAACGGCACACAGTGGCTTTTATGCAAGTTGGACAGGACGTTGTTACTTTAGCTAAGTATTACTTTCTTTGATTCCGGGTGTTCGTCTCTTCCCAGCCCATATCTCACTGATGGTCTGTATGCAGTGGCTTGTGGCCCCGGCGTGTCAGTAAGAGCAACCGATGTGGACAAAACATTGAAGATAGTTCTCAATAACTCCGCCAAGACCACGGCCAATACATAAAGCAAAAATGAGTCCCGGCGGGAAAAAAATGTAAACAACACGATGACTAAAGCTGTTTTCTTAATACTTATAATTCTCTATCTGACAAGCTGCAATTCAGGACAAGCATCAATTGAGAAATCTCAATCGGATGCAACAAATCTAGTTGCAGAGCAGAAAAGACCAAACATGGCAACGATTGACACAATCCAAAAGGTGACAGTTGTAAGTAATTCAACTGATAGCTTAAAAAGCAGACTGAAAGGTCTATGGACTGACGGCACTACTGAGGCTGCAACTTT
>JAGIAB010000297.1:0-4289 GCA_017745135.1 Flavisolibacter sp. | reverse complement strand
GCTCTGCAACTTTTGACATTAAGGACAAGACGATTTGTTATGTTGATGAAGGTGGTGATTTTAAATATTCAGTGGAGGCTGATCTCATCACAATCAAGTATCCTGACTACACCTATAAAGCTAAACTTAGCTTTCAGTCAGACACTTTAATTATGAATTCGGAGGAATATGGAGAAACTAAATTTTGGAGGTTCAAAAACTAAATGCTGACAGAGCGTTTGTAAAAAAACTGCCTGAAGTGCTAAATTGAGCGACAAAACTTTATTCATAACTACGCTACGAAATAAGCGCAATAAACCTATCTCTGGTTCCACAACCATTCCCAAAGTGGATCGCTAAAAAATGATAAGGTAAAGATTACTAAAACAATGGCTGCCAAATGTAACAATAGCTTTAGCCTTGCTTATAAACGACAACATGATAAACAGTGTTACGGTCAGGTGCAGGAACATGAAAAACCATTGTCGTAATCCTGTGCCAACAGGATTTGGAAATTTTGAGATGACGAATATGTAACTCGTTGCAGCAATATAAGAAGAAGCAATTGCGAAATGCAGCAGTAACGTTTTGATACTATACAATTTCATGTTGACTATGTTTTTTTCAAAAAACTGTTATTGAAATTGATGATGAATGATAGCACTACACTTAAAGTTACGGGCGGATTTTTAGAACTGGCATTCTGTTTCTTTGTTTTGTTTTGAGATAATTAGCTTAGTTTTCTATACTTCGTTCCTATGTAATCAACAAAGTCCGGTTCGATTCCCTGCTGCCTGATTATTGTTTGTATTTGTGCCCTGTGATGTATGGAATGGTAATTCAATTGTAAGGCTATGTCCTGGGGTGTTGCAGCCCAAAGCCCATCGTCAAAACCAACAAATGTAATTTCTGTTGATAATTCTTCATCTGTCCTTGCAGCAATATAATTAATCCAGGGCTCCAGGCTTTTAGACCATTCTTCTTCAAGTTTGTCGAAATTATAAACGGGTTCCCACCAACTCATTTTCTTGGCATTGGGGTCTTGCTTAATCCTTGCCATCCATTTATACTGGCAATTGATTAAATGACTAAACAGTCTTATGCTTTCTTTCTTGTCGTTAAGCAGTTTGATTTTGCTCAATAATTTTTTGTTGGTAGAGTCATTGTAGTTAAACGTATCGATTAAATAATTTTTCATTTGCATAGTTGTAAAATTATTCTGTTTGTATTTCGATGTGTCAGTAGTCTTGTTTGAGTAACAGGTTAAGTTTTTTAAATGAAGCTGTTCAACTGATTTTATCCTTGTTGGTGTTAAAGCGATGATTTGCGCTGGCGACCGACAAAACAAAATTATATCCCTTCTTTCAGTCAGTTTGTAAATTCAATCGTTGGTGCAGCCATCACACAAAAGCTAAGAGCAACACCAACGGCGTAAAAAGTTAATTATTAAATTTCTGCCTAAGATGCTCGGTAGCCTTTTGTTTATATAACTGTGAATTGTCAAAGAGACTACTATAATCCCGCTCGATATACTTATCCTGCTCTTTTGATACAAGAATTCCGTATTGAAAGAGATATCGTGCATGTCCTACATGTTTGCCGTCCGAATAGTTTGCTATAACTCTGATTAGCACTATATCATTTGGATAATAATGCAATGAATATTGTCCTCCTGGAAGCATCCCGTTAGAATATGATTTATTCATGAGGATCTGAACTCCTAAGACTTCATGAGTTCTTTTGTTATACGCAGTTGAGAAAATAGCCGAATCATTTTGATTCTTCAATAATTTAAGATTCTTTTTATACGTTTTATCAAATGGTCTCAACACAGAATCAATACTTATGGTGTTTTGGCCAAAAAGATAAGTTGGTGCAGAAAATAACAAAGCAATAATTACATATCTAAACATATCTGGGAAGTTGGCACAACCTCTGTGATGCACTTTCTCCCAACAAAATACATTTATTTTCAATACCCGATATTGCATCGCTTCCAACTAATTCATTAAATAACCTCGGTAACATATCTCTTCATTCCCTATTTTTATCATTGTCTTTTTAATTCGCTTAAACCACTAAAACACTCAATTCATGAAACTAAAGTTTGCTTTGTTATTCTTAGTAATCAGTATCTCTGTTAACTCCTTATTTGCACAAACCATTTCAAAAGAAGAATTGATCTTTCTTACTTCTGAATGGAAAGGCGAACGTTTTCCTGACGGAAGACCAAAAATTCCGGATGATCTTTTGGAAAGAGCAAAGCATATCATGATAGACGATGCATGGACTGTTTTGAAAAACGAAGGCTATTTAAACCAGTATGAGGGCGGTTGGAAAACCGTTAACGATTCTACCATTACCGGTCGTGCCGTTACAGCTATGTACATGCCCAGCCGTCCCGATGTAGAAAAAAATATTAAAGACCGCGGCGCCAAGCAGGGACGAAAAGGCAATACCAATGCCTGGCCGATAGACATATTGACCAAAGGTGACCTGTACATTGCCGATGCCTTTGGAAAGATCAGCGGCGGTGGCATCATGGGTGCTACGCTGGCTACTTCTATTTACAGCAAATCGGGCACCGGCGTTGTGTTTGACGGCGCTGCAAGGGATTTAGTGGAGATCAAAAACATCAAAGGCTTTAATGCTTTCGTCCGCGATTTTCATCCATCCTTTACCGAGGAAATGGTGTTGATGGGATTGAACTCACCTATCCGCATTGGTGGTGCGATGGTATTGCCGGGCGACCTGGTGATTGCTACAATAGAAGGTGTTCTTTTTGTTCCGGCACACATGGCAGAACAAGTTGTTAGCACTTCGGAGTTTGTTACCCGCAAAGACCAGTTTGGATTTGAAATGGTGAAATCGGGCAAGTACAGCACCGGTGAAATTGACAGCCAGTGGAACGATCAGATCAAAACCGACTTCTTAAAATGGCTGGAAAAACATCCTGAACTCGGAAAGATGACCCGTGCAGAACTGGATAAGGTTATGAGTAAAAGAACATGGTAATTGAATACAGGAAGACGATTTTTCATTTATAGAAAAAAAGCCGTGGTCAGTAAATATTTGACCGCGGCTTTTTGTTTGAAGAAGATGAACTTTAGATAACCCAGGGCGGATACAATTAAGATCTTTCTCATTAAAATCATTTCTGACATCATTGCGTTTTTAATTAAGTAATTGGATGTTTGGTATCTTCCAAATGTAAAGAGGTTTCATTCCGTTAAAGAAACCATTTTGTTTAAAAAGGTTAAGAATTCAGTTGAAATAAGAATTAATGGATGAAAGTTCCCAGGTGAAAATTTTTATTTCAGAAGTGAATCAGTTGCATTCTTGGGGTTTGAATTTCAAATGGTACTCATCGCAGAAGAAAAAGTGAGAGAAACCACTGACTAAACTCCATTATAAATAAAAAAACCACTCTTTTTGAGTGGTTTTTAAAAATCGTTTTAAAACTTAAAATCCTTTTTTCTGCTCCATTGCTTTTTGCATGGGATTAGGGCCTGTGGATTGTCCACGTACCTGTTGCTTTGCTTTGAACATCTGCAATCGTGTTGGTTGTTGCGAAGTGTTTCCCCAGGTGTTATTGGTTTCGTCAATATCGGCAGTTTCTTTAAAAGGATCGAGTCTTATGGCAGTCACTTCTTTTTCTTTGTTGAAGGTCTTTACCACATACTTCTCATCGATGCGCCAAACCTGTGCAGGAATACGATCTACTTCTTTACTTCCATCCTTGAATGTCCATTCAATAATAATGGGCATTACCAAACCGCCTTTGTTGCTCAAGCTTAACTCATAATAATATTTGCCTGAAAATTTTTTCTTTTCTTCATCAGACATCGAATCGGTGGTTGATTCGGAGGTAGTCACGACAAGTATTGACGTGTCAACAAATTCCAGTCCACGGTTGTATCTCCAGTAAAAATCACGCAAAGAGGTGTCGGCATCTGTTGCGAATTCCATCTTCTCCTCTTTGTTGCGGGTTTTTGTAACGTCATCAAATGTACTTCCCTGCGGACCAGGAAACGCCTGTGCTAAACCAGGCTCATTGTTGCTTCGCCTAATGGTTCCTGATGGATCGGTTATTCCAATCTTTACCGAATCCAGGGAAATGTCGCAGGCATCGGTGCTGTAAAACCATCCTCTCCAAAACCAATCCAGGTCTTCACCGCTGGCATCTTCCATAGTTCTGAAGAAATCTGCGGGTGTCGGATGCTTAAAGGCCCAGCGTTGTGCATATTGTTTGAAGGCATATGGCAAACCGGCTACGGCATTAAATATTTTGCGTGAGACCATCATGGGAC
>JAGIAB010000296.1:1789-4365 GCA_017745135.1 Flavisolibacter sp. | reverse complement strand
TCGGTCGTGACGATCGAATACGAAGTCTGACCGTTCCCTTCCGTATCTACGATCTCAGCGTGGACCCTATAGGCGGTATTGTGGGAAAGCTGGATCGGACCTTTTATGAGAAAGGAAATTTTATTGCTGTTGGCTTTTTCTTTTTGTTGGCTGGCTTCCTGCATAGGACAAACAACCACGATTTCAGGTAAGGTCAAAGATCAACAAGGCTATCCTCTGGTTGGTGCAATAGTCACTGTTAAAGGCACATCAATATCAACGGTTACTGATACCGCAGGCTTTTTTAGTATTAGTTTTCAAACTAAAAATGCGGCAAATAAACTGGTGGTTACTTACGTTGGATTTCGACGTCCAGGAACTTCGGCTTGGTAATAAAAATCATGTTGACGTTGTTTTAAAGCCTACCACAGCCAGGATGGAAGAGGTCGTAGTGGTGGGTTATGGTACACAAAGAGTGGCAGATTTATATGAACCCTTGCAGGGAAGAGTTGCAGGCATTAGCATTAGAGGTGCTAAAACGGCCAGATCATCGGGAAAAAATAAAGGTTATTACAATCAAAATGGTTTCAACACAGAAGAATATGATCGCATTACCGAGAACAATTTTCATAAAGTAGCCGATGATCCTCTTTCTACTTTTTCAATTGATGTTGATGCTGCATCATACAGCAACGTTCGCCGTTTTTTGAAAAGTAACCAGTTGCCTCCGCCAGATGCCGTAAGGGTGGAAGAAATGATCAATTATTTTCACTACGATTATCCCCAACCTATCGGAGAAGATCCATTTTCTATTAATACAGAAATGTCGGATTGCCCATGGAATTCGCAACACAAACTCGTTATGATTGGATTGCAGGGCAAAAAAATTTCTGCTGAAAATTTACCCGCATCTAACCTGATCTTTTTAATTGATGTTAGCGGTTCCATGCAAGGGCCTAACAGACTTCCTTTGGTAAAGTCTTCTTTAAAATTATTGGTGGATCAATTGCGTGAGCAGGATAAAATTTCTATAGTGGTTTATGCAGGCAATGCAGGATTGGTTTTGCCGGCAACAAGCGGAAGCAATAAAACGAAAATTAAGGAAGCTATCGATGAACTGGAAGCAGGCGGCTCTACAGCAGGCGGTGCAGGTATTCAACTGGCATATAAAACAGCAAAACAAAACTTTATTAAAAACGGCAACAACCGGATCATCCTTTGCACGGATGGTGATTTTAACGTAGGTGTTAGCAGCAATGGAGAATTAGAAAGAATGATAGAAAAAGAACGTGAAAGCGGTGTGTTTCTAACAGTGCTCGGATATGGCATGGGAAATTACAAGGACAGCAAGATGCAAATCCTCGCTGATAAAGGGAATGGTAATCATGCTTATATTGATGGAGAAAGCGAAGCAAAAAAAGTTTTAGTAAATGAGTTTGGCGGAACGATGTTCACGATTGCAAAGGATGTGAAACTGCAGATTGAATTCAATCCTGCTAAAGTACAGGCCTACCGTTTGATTGGGTATGAGAACAGGTTGTTGAATAAAGAAGATTTTAATGATGATAAAAAAGATGCGGGTGAGCTTGGAAGCGGTCACACTGTAACAGCATTATACGAGGTAATTCCTGTAGGCGTTGATGACGAATTTTTAAAAAATGTAGATGAATTAAAATACCAAAAGAAAGCTAAAGCAAGTAAAGCTTCGGGAAGCGACGAAATGTTCACCGTTAAATTCCGGTATAAGGAACCCAACGGATCAGAAAGCAAATTGATAGAACATCCTGTAATTGATAAACAGATTGCATTTGAGCATACTTCAGAAAATTTCAGGTTTGCAGCTTGTGTGGCGGAGTTTGGGATGTTACTTACTGATTCAAAATTTAAATCTAATGCCTCTTTTGTTCATGTAATTCAAACAGCAAAGAATGCGAGAGGAAAAGATGTAGAAGGATACAGGAAGGAATTCATTTCGCTTGTAAGAAAAGCAGACAATTTAAAAGGCAACAAGGAAGATGAAGGGGGCGACGTAACAATAAGATAGTTGTGCAGTAAGTTGGTTTATTATTTAAACCCTGGATGAAATTTTTCCAGGGTTTTTCTTAAAAACTCCCTGTCAAGATGTGTATAAATCTCCGTTGTAGTTATGCTTTCGTGCCCCAGCATTTCTTGCACTGCACGAAGGTCTGCACCGCCTTCTACCAGATGCGTAGCAAAGGAGTGACGAAAGGTGTGAGGTGAGATATTTTTTTTGATGCTGGCTTCCTTTACCAGTTCTTTTATGATCAAGAAAATCATTACCCGAGTTAATCGTTTACCTCTCCGGTTTAAGAAAACAATATCTTCTTCCCCCGGTTGAATAGGCTGATGAACACGAACCGTGCTTCTATAAATGTTGATGTATTTAATGGCGCTGTCACCAATAGGAACCAATCTTTCTTTATTGCCCTTGCCAAACACTCTTATAAAACCAACATCAAGATAAAGCTGCGACAATTTTAAATTGACAACTTCGCTGACACGCAAGCCGCAGCTATACATGGTTTCCAGTATGGCTTTATTGCGGGTACCTTCTGCTGTGCTTACATCAATTTGTG
>JAGIAB010000296.1:0-1779 GCA_017745135.1 Flavisolibacter sp. | reverse complement strand
TCGGTGCTTCGAGCAAAGCTGTTGGATCAACCGGGGATATATCTTCAAGCAAACAGTACTTATAAAACGTGCGGATACCGGAAATGATCCTCGCCTGCGAGGTAGCACTCATACCCAACTCCGCAACCCACTGAACAAATTTTTGGAGATCAGGTAAATTAACTTCCGAGGGATTTTTTAAATCGCCCTGTGCTTGCAGGTAAGTTGTCAGTTTTTCAATATCGCTTAAATAAGCTTCAATGGAATTGCCCGACAAAGACCGCTCCAGTTGCAGGTAAGCTTTAAATCCTTTTTTGTAAGGTTCCCACACAAAATGTAAAAAGTTTAAAACGTACGTTACAAGTTGACGAACAATTCGTGTAATTCGTGCTTTATAATTCGTGTCATGTAATTACAAACTGATGTTCTTCTCCAGCGGAACTTCTTTGCCTTCTTTTAAAAGCTTTACATAGATCCTGCTTTTGCTAACATTGATTGAGTCCAATACGGTGTGGATATTATCATAATCCATTTGATAGGCTTCTTTAAAAGTCATTTCCGCTTTTTGGCCCGTCTTTACATTCACAACATAAATATTTCCACCATCCGTATATGCTCTCAGATCTTCTTCAACAGAAAACTTTTTATCAAAGCTGTTAAGAGCTGCCGTCATTTTATCAATGGGTTCACTGTTGGAATAAGGCAACCGCAACATGAATCCGCGGCCGGTAATACAATCATTAAAAGAGAACCACACACTGCTATCCTGGAAAGCGGCCTTTACATACTCCGGGTTCATTCTTACATCTTTAGTAATGTATTCATTAAATGCAATGCGCCTGGTTACATTTTTATTAGACCATGAAATGGTATCGGGTTTACAGTTGTTGATTTTGATGTTAAGACTCTGTTCTGACCCGGCATCTCCATTAATGACAATACTGTCTTTCACGCAGGTGGTGTCGCAAAATGTTTTAGTGCTTGCTGAATTATTACTACAAGAAGCAAAAAAAACGGCTGCGATGGCGATCAACAAAAAATTCTTCATAAAAAAATTAGTTGAAACAAAAATAGCTCTGCTGCAATTCCTTTCAAAATTCTTTTACCTTCGGGAGCAACTAGTGCTATGTCACATCTATTAAAAAAGTTTGCAGCAAATGTTTCGGAGAGCCGTTCAAGGTTCCGTCGTTTTCTTACCAGGGTAGAAAATAATCCGCCCAAAGAGTTGGATAACTATGCTGTTGCTATTGATAAAGAGGTTTGGGCAGAAACCGATTGTCTTGCCTGCAGTAATTGTTGCCGTACGATGACACCAACTTACACTTTCAAAGACCTGCAGCGTATTTCCAAACACCTGAACATGACCATTAAACAATTCAAGGAAAAATGGTTATACAAGGATAAAGATGGCGATTGGATGAATGTGAATACACCTTGTCAGTTTCTGGACCTGAAAACAAATATGTGCAGCATTTATGAAGTGCGTCCAAAGGATTGTGCTGAGTTTCCGCATTTGACCAAAAGAAAAATGACGGATTATATACATGTGCACAAGCAAAATGTGCAGCATTGCCCAGCTACTTTTAAAATGGTGGAAAAGCTAATGGAAAGAATAAACGGCGGAAAGATACTGGTGGAGCAGGGCGAGCCTTACAAATAAACATCTTCAATAAAAAAATACTGCGGCTCTTGTTGAGGATGTATCGTGATGGAAAGAATATCAATATGAAAATTGGTGTATTGAGGATTCCGGAACAAAAATTCGTCAGCCGCTTGCAATAAGGACCGGATCTTCTTTTT
>JAGIAB010000295.1 GCA_017745135.1 Flavisolibacter sp. | reverse complement strand
AGCATCTACCCTTTGTGTATAGAAGGATTTTCCTCCTTCATAAAAAGCATCTTTGTAACAAAAATCACAATGATGCGGACAACCTCTTGAAACCACAATGGAATTAGGAACGAGGTATAAATGACGTTTGATTAAATCACGCCTGATTGGCGGAATATCTTCAATGGTTCGTTTTGAATTGACATATACTTTCTTTGCGCACCGATTCCTGAAATCATCCAGGAAAACAGGAAATGTATCTTCTCCGGGCCCAATAAAAATGGTGTCCGCATGAAGCATCGCTTCTTCTGGTAATGAAGAAACATGCAATCCACCCAGGCAAACATAACTTCCCATCTTTCGATAATGATCGGCCAATGCATACGAACGAAACGCATTGGTGATGTACACCTGAATAATGACAAGTTCAGGAGCGTCATTAATATTCAACTCTTCAACATGTTCATCCTGTAAATCAATTTCATCGCCAGGAGAACAATAAGCGGCCAATGTTGCTAATCCAAGAGGAGGAAATAACGAATACTTGATTGGCCGCCAGTATGGGCTCTTCGCTTCAGTTAATGCAGGGAGAATCATTTTAATTTTCATGGCACCGGGTTTTATTACCATTGAATTTTTTTAGAAAAATGCATGATCACTGCCAATGTTATAAACAAACCAATGCTTCCCAACAACAATGCATAATCCTGCAACTGAAGAATAGTAAATACGTAAGTGTAGATAAGAAGCAGTACAACCGATAAAACCACAGTTAACCTTGAAGAACTCAGGATACCTTTTATAAACCATGCAATCAATCCAATAGTTGCCGCTGCAGCAATGGCGTAGGAAAAATTAAAACCAATATATTCTGAAAACGAAAGAAGCAAAGTATAAAACAGCACCAGGGCCAAACCAACCAGTCCGTATTGAAAAGGATGAACTGATTTTTTATTGGATGTTTCTATCAGGAAGAAAGCTGCGAAGGTGAGCAGAATGCAGAGAAAAGAATATTTTACCGAGCGCAATGTTTTTTGATAGCCACTTACAGGATCGTACAAATCTGCTCCGAAAGCATTGTTACTGATATTGACACCTGCAATAGCTGCAGCTGTTGAAGTTACATCTGATCCTTTATAAGAAGCTTGCCCTACAATGAACGAATTGTCTTTCCATTGTTGAGGGAAATTTCTTTTTTGCGAAATGCTTTTCCATTTAGCCTCGAAGCTGTCCCTGCTGATTTTCTTTTGCATAGGAAGTATATCACCTGTAAAACTTGGATGTGGCCATTTCGCCTTCATTTCAACCGAAGTAGTCCTGCCTAAAGGAGTAAACAATAACTCCTGCGAACCATTAAGATTCAGATCTGCGGAAAATTGAACATTCTTCAAATCATCAGGTCCGGTCAAATTCAAAGGAGCATTCAAGCCTTCGTCAAGTGCCTGTGCCGCCCAACCATCTACACTCATATCAAGCACCTGGTTATTCCATCGAAGGCGCACATTATCATTCAAACCTTTCACATCAGAAATACCAAGATGAACAAAGGCTTCGTTCCAAATCATGTCTTGCGGAGTAATTTTTAATTTCTCCAAAGAAATGTTATTGAAACTCCCATCAAGATGAACGCCGGATGTATACAGCATTACTTTATAAATACCACGATATTTCTCTTCGGGACTAACCTTTGAATGAATGTTTAACTGATCGGGAAGGAAATAAGCAAAGTGTTTGCTTTTTGTGCTATCTGCGTTTTCGCGATATGGTATTACTAAAACAGGGCCTGCGATATTTTGTCTTCCGGCCCATTTACTGCTCACTTCAACAATAGCTTCTTTTTGACGCTGCTCTCTTTCTTTAATAAGATCAGTTACATAAAAGGTTGGTATTTGAAGAATGAGAACAATACCACCAATAATAAGTGCTTTTACAAGGACCTTAGTTTTAGTCCATACGTTTTGTACTACGGTTTCCATATTCATTTGATTGAATGATTTGTTGTGATTAGTTGTTTTGTTTTGGAATAGCAGATCCATAATGGCAAAAAGCCAAACAGACCGAATGAGCAATCAATCAATCGCCATCCGATTGGAATGCCTCTGAATGAACCTGCAATAAAAGCAAGAGGAAAGACCAGGACGCAGGCAATCAGCCCAAACTCGATCACCCAGATATTTCTTACAGGATCACGATAGGGCCCAATAAAAAGAATAGCCAGAATGAAATGGGCAAAGGCAAGCCAATCATAGCCATACAATAAAAAAGGAGTGTCATTATTTACATTTTTATAGGCTGATAAAACTTTCTCCAGCCAATGGTGCAATTGGTTTGGAGAAGAAAATATTTTCAACAGAAAAGAGAGCTCTGCTTCTATTGGAATAGCAGTGAATCCGCTCAAGAATAAAACAACTATAAAAAAGAGTAACAGTCTTCTTACTAATCGAATGCTTTTATTCTCTTTCATGGTCAGATGAATTAAAAAATTGAGAAACAGATATACCGTTAATAAGAATACCTGTATAGCCGCTTAGCATACCCAACAGCAGGAGAAACCATACTTTTCCCGGAACAAAATCAGCAAACAGCCAGGCTACAATAAATGAGGACACGGGGATGGACGCCAGCAACACCACCCAAACAAAGCCTCTTTCTATCCTGATCTTTTGTGCCAGTAAAAACAACAGGTGTAATGAAATGGCGGGAGGAGAGCTAACAACAATGGATACCAGTACTGCTGTCACCGTGGTTGCCAAAGACCATTTGCATATTAAACAGGCAAGTACAATGGTTGACACAATTATTGCCGCCGATGAACGGTACACTTTTGAAAGGATGTTATCAATTTTCATATTTAAAAAGTACTTTGTATTTCAAAGTATAAAGACAAAAAAATTATTTTATTCCCCTGATCATTTTTTCCAATCCTGTAATGTGATCATTGAACGCCTTCTGTCCTGCTTTGGTAACCGAATAAGTGGTGTTAGTTTTTCTGCCTACAAATCCCTTTTGCACTTTAATAAAACCACTTTCCTCTAAAGTCTGAAGATGAGTTGCCAGGTTGCCATCGGTTACTTCAAGCATTTGTTTAAGATCGTTGAAGTTGATTTCTTCGTTAACCATAAGAATGCTCATTACGCCGAGACGGATACGGTTATCAAAGATTTTATTCAGACCTGCTATGGGATTGTTTGCTGCCATTACAACTTTACTTCAAAAATCGTTCAATCAGTTCTTACTATCCGGATTTCGCTCATACTTCCACCACATCACAAATCCGTAAATGATATGCAACACACCAAAACCTATTGCCCAGAAATACAAACCATAACCAATAAACTGTGTATTGATGAGACCAAGTGCTATTTCAGAAAAACCTAAGTACCGGATGTCGCTTAGTGTGTATCTGCTTCCATTCACAAGTCCCAAACCGTAAAACACCAGGCATGCAGGCGCTACAAACCGCCATTCGCTGTATTGCAACATGGCAATTATAAAAAGCCCCCCGGTAATCATTGGTATAACTGTATTAATAACAAGCTGTTTGGAAGTATGATCCCACAAAGGCAATTTATTTTTTCCCGCCCTGCGCCAGGTAAAATAAAGAGCTGTAATCAACGCCAGGCCCGCAACGGCTGATGCCAGTAAAAAAAGATTGGTCCTAAGCCCTGTAAAATTTCTCCCGGTATAACCTTCATGAGCATAATTAGTATAGTATTCTTCAATCCAGTCGTGAGCGAAATAAGCGCCGATCAATGCCCAAATGCCTGCCGCAATACCACTTAAACCGCTTAATGAAATGAAACGGCTGGAGCGTTGCATCATTTTCCTGATGTCCTGTAATGCATCCAGATGCTGTTCTCTTACATCCATAAAAAGCACTTTGTAATACAAAGTAAATATAAGAATTTCATGTTTCAAAGAATTCCCACCGAATTTTTAAGAAAAGACTTAAGAGGTGGCAAAGACCTATTTAAAGCATCGACTCATTTATTATGCGGCATGCTTTTTCAATTTGTTCTTCAGTTATAGTCAACGGCGGAGAAATGCGCATGCAATTGGAGGCAAATAAAAACCAGTCAGTAATTAACCCCTTTTCAATGCATTGATCAATTATCTTTTTACAAATTTCGAAAGACTCAAATTCAATTGCCATCCATAAACCAAAGGAGCGAACAGTTTTTATCAAAGGATTTTGAATAAGTGTTTTGAATTGCTGTGCTTTTTTTTCAACATCAAAATTATTATCCAGTAAAGCCCTGAATGCTGCCATACCTGCTGCGCAACAAACCGGGTGCCCTCCAAAAGTTGTAATGTGACCAAGAACAGGATTGTCAGTTAACTGATCCATCAAGCTTTTATCAGAAATAAAAGCGCCTAAGGGCATTCCGCCGCCTAATGCTTTACCC
>JAGIAB010000294.1 GCA_017745135.1 Flavisolibacter sp. | reverse complement strand
GATATAGGATCGTGCTTCATAAACCGAGGCAAAATCAGATCGCAGAGAGGGAGGAGGATTGATAAAACCACACTGGTTTTGTTTTTGCGCCATCAATCCAAGGCTGCCTGTAAACAGAAAAAGGAAGAGTAAAAGTTTTTTCATGCTGATATTGAATTTTAGTGAGTGTATTTGACTGCGGGAAGAATAGAAGTTTAGGCCGATTTTATTATTTTAAGAAAACGATGGCAAATAAAAAGGCCTCAACTATTGTTGAGGCCCCTTATTGAACAAACGAACTTTATTTCTTTTCATCCTTTACTTTATTGTCGTCTTCATCATGATCGGTAAAAACATCTTTTACCTTTTCACCGGCTTTTTTCACGCCTTTCTTCGTAGCATCCCAGGCGTCCTCAATTGCGTTGCCGGCCTTGTCAAAAAAACGGCCTGACCTGTTAACTACTTCGCCATCGTCCAGTACTACTACCTTATCTTCTTTAATAACCTCGCCTTTCCTGTTTACTACAACACCATTATTTAAGTGAACATCATTATCAGCCTCTTTCCAAGCACCATTATGCCATACCATTACCTTTCCGCCTCTGTAAGTTACATCCCCTTCCGAAGGCGCATAGGCTGCATGGTTTGAAGTATCGGTTTCGTTGGTTGTACGGGTGTCAGTATTACAAGCCAATAATCCTGCAGCGATCGCTGCAATAAAAACTAAATGTTTCATATCCTATGGTTTTATGATCAATAGGATGAGTTGTAAAAAATCTGTGCCATAGTGATCCCGTTGCGAATTATTTTCTCCCCATTCTCTTTCCTCTCAATCTGTAATCTTTCCGAGATTCCGTTGCAACCTTGACATGTAAGGTTTGAGAATATGACGCATGGTTTGCTTTACAATTTCGCCCATTGTCTTGCAGCGCCTGATGGTTTTGCTGTGAAAGAATTCTCCCAGTTCGCTTCTCAACTGGAGCACTTTTTCTTCGGTTGAAATTCTATCCTTTGACATAATGTTGAGCACGTCCATAATGCGATAGCGAGAAGCTGCCAGCCGGTAAGCGATCAAGGTTCGCTCTTCGGCCTGGTATTGCTCAATGGAAAGTTTGTTCAGGTATTTTAATGTTAGCTCCACGTAAGGAAGGTTTTCTTTGAAGAACTGTGCTAAATACAAATTCTTTCTTCCTTCATAGGATTGCTGGTCAAAATCGATGGAACGGATGCGGTATTGAAAATCTTCAACATCGGGGGTGAGGTTCACCACAAAATTGTAACTGCGCATATCACCCAGCAAACGAATGAAGCAACGTTCGTTAAACTTTACAAACTCCTTGGCTACCCGTATTCTGTTGGTGTCTTTACGCTTAAAATAATCTCTTACAAATATGTCGCCCGGGATTCCGGGAATATGTTCCTCAACCAAAGTATTACTGCCTGTTAAAAATATGATCCGGTTAGGGGAGAGGAGATGTTCCAGCTCCAGGCCGTACACTCTTGATGCATCTTCTTTCTTGATGTAGTAATGATCATAATTATCATTGAAGCGGTTAACAATGCGAATACGGAAAGGATTGGAGTTGCCAAAACTGCAGTAATCAATCCTGGCTACTTCCAGGTGGCTGGTAAAACTGTAATCTCCTTCGGTTTTAATGATCGCATAGAGTTTAACAAGACCTTCCTGCAAAAACCTCCATTGATCCATGTCGTAGAGGGTTTTTTCCCACAGTGTATCCTTACCATTTTTATCCCGGATAGGAAGTGAGTACGTAAAGTTCATCAGGTCGTTGTAACAAACAGGCAAGGTTATTTCTCTTCCGTGTGTTTTTAAATAGGAGCGGAGTTCATTGTTTACAGGGAAGAAAGGCTTTTTCCTCGAAGGCTTATTCGGTTCCTCTTGCATGGTTTAAAGATAAGACCTGAATTTGCAGTTGTTGAAAATAGCCAGGAGCTTTTAACAAGCGGCTGCCATACCAACTGAACATTTCGCCATCAACTAAAACAATTTTTGTATGGGGAAGCAATGGCTGGAGTTCATCAACATGTTTTTGCTTGAAAGGATAGGGTTCTGAGGAAAGAAGCAACAGTTGACAATTTGCAGACTGTAATTGTTGAATAGAAATTTCGGGATAACGTTTTTGATCTTCAAAAATATTTTGAAAGCCGCTTTGTTGAAGCATATCATTGATGAAAGTATCTCCACCGATAGTCATGTAAGGGTCTTTCCAGATGAGGTAGGAAGTTTGGAGTTGGGAGTTGGGAGTTTGGAGTTGGTTGAAACGCTCACTGATTTGATCGGTTATTTGTTTTGCCAGTAGTTGTTTGTTGGTGAGCCCTCCAATAGAAGAAATCATTTCCAAAGCATCGTTCAAATTGTTTACATCGCTAGTCCAGACGGGGAAGTAGTTTGCCAGTTCTTCAATTTGTTCGCGAACATTTTCTTCTTTGTTGGCGATGATCAAATCGGGTTGTAGTTCTTTTATTTTTTCGGGATGCAATTGTTTGGTGCCACCAATTCTTGTTTTTGTTCTGAACCAATGTTGGGGATGAACACAAAATTTGGTAATGCCGACAACTTCTTCATTCAGTCCTAAATCAAATAATAGTTCGGTTTGAGAGGGAACGAGGGAGACAATCCGTTTGGGAATTTGCTGCAGTTCAATTGTTCTTCTAAGTTGGTCGGTGTATAAAGGCATGAACAGTTATTTCATGCAAAGTTTACTATTATTAACCTTTACTGATTGCAGGTAGATTGTAAATGAATGTTTTCTGTTGTAGGATTTATTACTCAAAAAATGTTGAACCACATAGAAACATAGGCACATAGGTAATCACATAGTCTATGTGCTTCCTTCTATTGTGTCCTACTGTGCCTATTGTGGTTCAAATAGATCTTTAGAAATTGAAAACTATTGAATTCAGTAAAAACAATCTGCAACGTGATGATAAGAATTACTGGAAGTAAAAGAGTGCGACGCAAGAGAAGTTAAACAGTAGTAACGAACGATTGGTACATAAAAAAATCCTCAAACAGAGGATAGTTACAATACATTCAGCATCTTCAACACTCATTACTAATTAGTCATTATTCATTCTTGTCACTATCACCCACCTCCTGTTATTCTTTTCAAAACAACAGGAGGCAAGAGGAATCCCTCCATGTTTTCATCGGATTGGAGGATGGTGATAGGTTAACAGTCTTCTTCAATCGAACGGTAGTTTTCAGAGGACTGGACGGTTTTTCAGGACTCGGATAATAAACGGGCTTTCTTAGGATTTTTGGCTCGCCTTAGGCGAGATGGTTTTTCACAGCGACTTTCCTTGAAAGGAAGAAGTTGATCGATATTGGAATTTAACCGTTGGTTTTTCTAAGGATTCAGATTTAATTTCTTACTGGACGGTTTAGTTTTCCTTTTAGATACTGGATTAGGATTGGATTTTGGATTTTGTCTTTCTATTGGATACTGGATTTTTGTATCAATCAACTTCTGACACAAAACTACATTGTTGAGGCAGCCTGTACAATTGCAGTTTCACCCTTTTTTAACGCTATGGTATTTACCACACAAATCGTAAACAATCGAATATATGTTTCGAAAAAAAACGCGGCGTGATTAGAAAATTTACGAATGCAGAAAGCCGCGAATACTGCGGCCTTGTAGTAAAGAGCACATGGCTTGCACGAAATAAGACGGCAACCTCTAAAAATATGGTTGAGAAAACTGGTTTCTCCTTTCGTAGACTTACGAGGAAAGAAATAAAAATTTCCTGTTATGCGAATGATGTTATGCGGTTTTTTGCAATGCAACCGATTGTTTTGAAACAAACTGTTTGATTAAGCCAGGGCTTGCAAAACATCATATTTAGTAATGATCTGGTAGTTGCCTGCTTCGTCTTTTGCAAGAACAGCTCCGTTTTCCCTGTTGATCAATGCACCTAATTTTTCAACAGGCGTGTCAAACGTTACAACAGGGATTGGTTTTTCCATGACACGTTCGATCTTTTCTGTTTTGATTTCAGGATTGCTGAAAATTTTTTGAAACAAACCATTCTCGCTGATAGAACCGATCAATTCACCTGAATTATTGATTACCGGAATATGCTCAATATCATATTTGCCCATTAGCTCTACTGCATCCGAAACCGATTGTGCAGGTTCAACGCTGATCAACTCTTGTCTGCCTCTTGCATTTACAACATCCTTAAATGTTTTTACGTCAAAAAAACCACGTTCCGCCATCCATTGATCGTTGTACACTTTGGCAACATAACGGCTGCCATGATCATGAAGAATGGCAACAACAATATCGCCTTTCTTTAATTTATCTTTTAATTGTAGTAAACCCTGAATACAACTTCCGGCACTATAACCACAAAACAAAGCTTCTTCTTTCGCCAGGCGCCGTGCCATCACTGCACCATCTTTATCAGTTACCTGCTC
>JAGIAB010000293.1 GCA_017745135.1 Flavisolibacter sp. | reverse complement strand
GCCACCGGTTTTGTATGCAAGATTTCCTGATGTGGGTGGCCTCGAAAAATCGAACCAGGTAAAAATCAACGGTCTCCCGGTCGGAACTGTTTATACTATTAAGCAGGCTGATAAAGAGGTAAACAACATCCTTGTTGAAATTCATTTGACACGGGACATCGAAATCCCCAAAAATTCGATTGCTTTTATTGACGCAGGTCTGCTGAATTCCGCCTTTATTAATATTGAAAAAGGCGATCAACACGTTTATTTGCAAAGCGGCGATACCATTACAACCCGGCTGGACAAAGGACTTTTGGGAAGTATACAAACGCAGGTTGCACCCACATCAGGAAATCTTGCATACAAAACCGGTGGCCTCGAAAAAACATTCTGTCCTTTCAAAAAATTAAAACCCAATACCAAAACTAGAATTGCTGCCACTGCCAAAACGCCAACCTTGGTTTCATTACTTAATTTCATGGTTCCTGTTTTCTGGTCTGTTATTCCCGGCTAAAAATAAGCAATAAATTTTCAACCAGCCTCACCCCATGCCTCTTCACCAAAGCTGGAGAGGGAGAAGGCCCATCCCGATCCCGCCCCTTGGCGAGACCACCAGCACACAATCCTAACTTATTTGCCAACTCATTATTTCCTTTAAGAATCATTAATAAAAAAATAAAAAGCACTCAAATTGCTTGAGTGCTTTTATTATGTAATGACTTTTTGAAAAGCTAGGTTTGTGTGTTAGCGTTATTCCCTCTACAGCTTAGCTGGAGGGTCGGGGTGAGGTTATTTTGCTCTTGCCTTTTCTTTTTGCTCAATGGCTTCAAGGAAGCTGTAGGCATTTTTAGTTCCCTCTGCGTTTTTAGGAGTTGCTGATTTGGTTTCTTTTTCACCTGGAAGCTGCTTCTTTTCAAGCCAGTTTTTATACACTTTTAAAGCATTGGTAATGCATTGTGCAATTTCGTCCTGGCCTTTTTGGCTGTTGAGGTAATCTTCCTCCTGCGGATTGGTGATAAAACCTGTTTCTACCAAAACGCTCGGCATAGCTGTAGCTTGTAATACCCAAATACCAACCTGTCTTTGCTTGGGTCCGCCACTAACTCTTCCCGCTTTGGAAAATTCTTCTTCTACCATATTGGCAAGGGTGCTGCTGCGTCTTTGGAACTGTAAGGTTTTGGCAAGTGACAGTGCAATAAACTCGGGAGAGTTCACATCCACATCGCCATATTTTTCTTTGTAATTGTCTTCAGCAAACATGGGTGCATTTTCACGAACGGCTACTTCTTTGGCTTCGCCTTTATGCGCTCCCCAAATGTAGGTTTGTGTTCCTCTTGCAGAGGTATTAGGTACTTCGTAATACCTGTATTGAGGAACTTTTTTTGTATGTTTTTTCCTGCTCTTTCCCTTACCTGTATAATATACCTCTGTTTTATGACCTACTAGTTCGCTTTTTTTAATCGGAGGCATTGCATTCACGTGAATGGAAATAAACAGATCACCTTTGTTCTGGTTGGCAATGTCAGCTCGCTCATGAAGGCTAACAATGTACTTGTCGGGCCGGGTTTCAATAACCCTTAGTTCAGGAAATTCTTTTTTTAGCAGCGTTACGAGTTTTTTGGAGATGTCGAGACAGATATCGTCTTCGTAGGAATAACTTCCTTTTGCACCATTATGTCCTCCATTGGGCATAATACCATGTCCCGCATCAATAATGACAGTTCGCAAAACCTGGTCTTTTTGTTCAGCTTTTTGTGCGGGAGTTGTAAAAGATGATAACAGGGATACTACTAATGCTGTGGACGGAATAACAAATAGCAGCAGTAATGTTTTTTTTAGCATATCAGATTTTGTTTGGCGGTTCGGTAATTCTTTCACAAATAATTAAATCTGCAATCGTTTACTTTTGTTAACGGGCTTATGACAAAACTGTACAAATTTAGTTTAAAAAAAATCTGTTATTCGCTAATTGCAATTGCTTTTAGCATTGCAATAACGAGAAAGAGTGAAGCCCGGTATCTATCTGCGCATGAAATTTACAGCACTTTAACAACTGACACAATACCAAAATCAAAAAAAGATTCGCTTCCTGGTATTATCCGAAACGATTCGGCCAGATTAATTGACTCGCTTTCTTTGAATGATACACTTCCACCATCACGCATGGATACATCTGCAACACAAATAGTAGATACGTTCCATCTCAAACTTTCCAAAGATACTTTGGATGCTCCTGTAGAATACGAAGCTTCTGACAGCGGCGTGCTTTTGGTGAAAGAAAAAAAGTTTTTGCTTTATGGCAAAACCAAAACTACTTACAATGATATTGTATTAACCGCACCAAAGGTTCAACTGGATCAACAAACGAATATCTTGACTGCATATGCTGCAAGAGATAGTGTGGGAGATTTAATTGCGAGAGCAGAATTTCACCAGGGACAGGAAGGTTTTGCAAAGCGGCGATACCATTCGCTACAATTTTAAAACCAAGCGTGGACTTACCATGGGCACCTATACCAAACAAAGCGAGATGTTTGTAAATGCCCCTTACATAAAAAAGGTCAACGATAGCATTGCTTACGCCAAACATGTTACCATGACCACCTGTGATTTGGACGAACCGCATTTTGGGTTTGTTGCCAACAAGGCAGAGTTCGTTACAGGTAAGGTAGCGGTAACAGGTCCTGTTCACCCGGAGTTTGAAGGGGTTCCTCTTCCGATTTATTTGCCATTTGGAATTTTCCCATTGAAATCGGGTAGGCATTCTGGTTTGCTTCAACCTACATTTACCGTGAACGAGCAATTTGGCTTAGGATTGGAAGGATTGGGTTATTATCATGTGTTAAATGAATACTTTGATGCAAAATTCCTTGCTAACATTTATTCGTATGGCGGATGGAGCGCAACGTTTATACCAACCTACCGCAAAAGATATCGATACCAGGGAGGGCTCAACTTTACGCTACAGCATACTAAAATTGCTTTTAAAGGTGATCCTGATTATTCATTGAGCAAAACATTTAATCTTTCGTGGAATCACAGCGTAGATCCAAAGGCAGCAAGAGGGTCCAATTTCTCGGCTAATGTCAATGTCAGTTCAACCAAATACAACCAGTTTGTTGTCAATAATCCTTTCCGTAACGTTAGCAATATGCAAAGTTCTTCTATTGCTTATTCAAAAACATGGAAAGGCAAGCCCTATAACCTGACACTTAGTGCCAATCATAACCAAAATAACAATTTGCACCTGATAAATCTTATTTTACCGGATGCAGGATTTACAGTGAGTACTATCTATCCTTTTCAACGAAAAGGAACCAAGGCAATAGGAGCGAAAAGGTGGTATGAAAGTTTAGGTGTTGGTTATTCTACTGTGGCAAGAAACCAGGTTTCATTTTACGATACTACTAAAGGCGTTTTCAGTCGCCTGTTAGATACGATGCAGTGGGGAGCACAACATCGTTTCCCTATTTCAATGTCGCTGCCTCCATTGGGGCCATTAATCGTTTCGCCGTTCATATCTTACGAAGAAACCTGGCTGACCCATCGTTTACAACGCCGCTGGAATGCCGCTGCCAATAAGCTTGATACCCTTTCAAACACGAAGGGATTGTTTATTGACCGGCAAATGAGTTATGGTATTGGGTTCAATACATCTGTTTATGGAATGTTCCCTTTCAAAAAAGGAAAAGTGCTGATACGACATGTCATGCGTCCCACCTTTAACATGAATTACAGACCAAACCTTTCCCATAAGTATTACGATGTGATCCGGGATAACACAGGGTACGTTCAATATGCGTCGCAGCTATCCGGCAATAATAATTTGTTTGCAGGATACGGTTATGGAAAATTTGGCGGAATGACCTTTGGTGTGGACAACAATCTTGAAATGAAGAAGCGTGGTAAAAAAGATACCGTGGACAAGAAAATAAGATTGATTGAAGGTTTTGGTTTCAACAGCGGATATAATTTCCTGCAGGATTCCATGCAACTGTTGCCATTTAATTTATACTTCCGTACAACTCTTTTTGAAAAACTAAGCATTACTGCACAAGGATTGTACAGCCCTTATCAACGGGATAGTTTGGGAAGGGATACGAGGTTGTATGTTTGGCAGGGCGACCGTTTTCGCTTAGGAAGATTAAGAAGCGGAAGTGTGTCCATGTCGACGAGTTTTCAAAGTAAGCCAAGAGACGCCAGTAAGGCTGCTCCTGAAAACCCGAATGGAACACAAATTAAAGACCCTTCACTGATGGGTGATGAGCAACGTACGCGGCAGATGATCAACCGGAACCCTGCGGAGTATGTTGATTTTAATATTCCCTGGTCCATCAATCTTTCTTATTCTTTATTCTTTACGAGAAACATTGTCGACAAAAGGCCTAAAACCCAGGTTAACTCGAATCTTTCTTTTAATAATACATTTAGCCTTACACCTAAATGGATGTTTACC
>JAGIAB010000292.1 GCA_017745135.1 Flavisolibacter sp. | reverse complement strand
CTTATCGATGTGGCAAAGGTGAAAAAGGCCCTGGAACTTTATGGACTGAAGGCCGGCATTTGCGGCGCATTCGGCGCTTCAAGAGATCTGACCAGTGCTGATAGTTCTGTGCACGAGAATTGTCTTTCTTACATCGAAGCCTGCCTTGATATTTGTGTAGCGCTGGATGTAAATTTTTTTGGAGGACCAATGTATTCGGCTGTCGGCAAAGCAAGAATGATTCCTGCTGAACAGCGTAAAGCAGAATGGGATCTTGCCGTAAAAAATCTCAGAAAGGTTTGCCTGATGGCCGAAGCACGAAATTTAAAAATTGCTCTTGAGCCTTTGAACCGGTTTGAATCTGATTTAGTAAATACAGCGGAGGATGTATTGCGAATGGTGAATGATATCGATCATCCTGCAGCGCAAATCATGCTTGATGGCTTTCACATGAGCATTGAAGAAAAAGATGTTGAGCAGGCAATCATTACTGCTGGCGATAAATTAATTCATCTGCAGGTTTCGGAAAATTATCGCGGCACTCCGGGTACCGGCCAAACGCCATGGCATAGCTACAGGAGAGGCCTCGAAGCGATTCAGTACAACGGTACTGTAACCATTGAAAGTTTCACACCCAATAATAAAGAACTGGCAGGAGCGGTTTGCTTCTGGCATCCTATGGCGGAAAGCCAGGACAGTTTTGCATCTGAAGGCCTGCGTTTTTTGAAAACATGGGCCAGTGAAAAAAATAATATTCCACAAACCACATTAAAATCTTTTGTAAATGACGGCAAATAAAATCAACGTTGCGATTATTGGTCTTGGATTCGGTGCTGAATTTATTCCGATTTACCAGCGTCATCCCAATGCAAACCTGTATGCCATTTGTCAGCGTAATAAAGAAAAGCTTGACCAGATAGGGGATGAGTTTAAGATTGAAAAAAGGTATACCGACTACGACGAATTATTGAAAGACCCGAATATTCATGCAGTTCATATCAATACGCCCATTCCGGATCATGCCATTCAATCGATAAAAGCATTAAAGGCAGGAAAGCATGTGGCTTGTACCGTGCCTATGGCCACTACAGTTGAAGAATGCAGGCAAATAGTAGAACTGGTAAAAGAAACTGGCCTCAGTTATATGATGATGGAAACCGTGGTTTATGCCCGTGAGTTTTTATTCATGAAAGAATTGTATGAGAAAGGTGAGCTTGGAAAGATCCAGTTCTTAAAAGCCAGTCACCAGCAGGATATGGATGGATGGCCGAATTACTGGCCTGGTCTTCCGCCCATGCATTATGCTACGCATTGTGTTGGACCTGTGCTTGCCCTTACAAAAGGAGAAGCAGAATATGTTTCTTGTTTTGGTTCAGGAACAATAAGAGAAGAATTGCATGAGTACTACAACTCTCCGTTTGCGGTAGAAAGTACGCACATCAAATTCAAAGACTCTGATTTGAGTGCCTATGTATATCGTTCTTTGTTTGACGTGGCCCGTCAATACAGGGAAAGTTTTGAAGTATATGGTTCGAAGAAATCAGTTGAATGGCCTTTGATTGAAGGCAAGCCATTGGTTGTTCATACAGCCAAAAAACCAGAGCCTGAAATTCCGGAAGAAATGGAATCACCTGATTATGCTCATTTGCTTCCTGAACCTATTCAGCGTTTTACAACAAAGGGTGTTTACGATACCGATGAACATCAGCATCTTTCCTTTACACAAGGTGCGGGTCATGGTGGATCGCATCCGCATTTGGTTCATGAATTTATTTCTGCCCTGGTTGAAAAAAGAGAACCGTTTCCCAATGCACGTCAATCTGCAAATATTACCTGCGTAGGTATATTGGCGCACGAATCTGCATTACAGGGTGGAAAAAGAATTCATCTGCCGGAGTTTACACTTAAAGCAGAAAGCAAAAAGCAGGCATCGGAAGTTAGTGCCTAAATGTATAAGTATCTCTGAGCAACTTTGTTCATAACCAGATTTATCTAACGAAACTGACCTTCTATAATACGAAGGTCAGTTTTTTTCGTTAAGTACTATAAGTCAATATCAATAAGTCTTATGTTTTTATTGACACAAATCAGTAGTTGCGATCACTGGGTAAAAGCTGTTTTGCATTAATTTTAACGCATGTCTACTACCATAGAAAACCACACAGCTACAGGTTTTACTTATGATGTGCAGGCAATGAGGGAATTGCTTGGCTCTATTATTCAACGTCATGTTTCTGCGGATACCTGGAACTGGATGGCTGAAAGAAGTTCTGCAGCCATAGGGTCTTCTGCTTTTAATACAGCTTTTGCAGCCATGCCCCGGAAAACAGGCAAAACGCTTATACAAATTACAGAAGAGGAAAAAGCTCAATTGCAATCTTTGCGTTCCGGTTTAATGATTGACGATTGGAGCATTGATCGCCTGTCAAGGGTTTGGTTAGTTTTGCAGGCCGATCCTTTCAATGAAGAAAAATATTTTCAATCCATAGATCACCTGTTTCTTGCTGCGGAAATGAATGAACTGGTAGCATTGTACTCTTCCCTTCCTTTGCTGGCTTATCCTGAACGTTGGAGCAAGCGTTGTTCCGATGGCATTCGCAGCAATATTGGCGATGTGTTGCAGGCCATCATGTGCAGAAATCCGTATCCCGCAGAGCAGTTGGAAGAAAAAGCCTGGAACCAGTTAGTGCTAAAAGCTTTTTTTACAGAAAAACCTGTGGCAGAAATTATTGGTTTGGATGAAAGAGCCAACCAGGAACTGGCCAATATTTTATCTGATTATGCGCATGAACGCTGGGCCGCCGGAAGGGCAATCAATCCTTTGTTATGGCGCTGTACAGGTAAATTCATTAATGCTGCTATCTTTCCCGATATTCAACGGATCGCTGATTCAGAAAATGAAAAAGAAAGAGAAGCGGCTGCGCTGGCTTGTTATGATAGCAACTACGAGCCTGCCAAAAAATTATTGGATACGATGCCTTTGAAAAAATCAGCTATTGAAAATGGAAAATTAAATTGGCAGAGTTTTGCTCAGAAAATAAATAACTAACGAAAGAAATATTTTATACGATATGTGTTGCAGTCACGATATAAATACGAATAGAGAAAAAGGAACGCCTTTTCCTTTTAATCCGGAATCCATTAAAGGCATGCGATTTTTTGATCCACATGTGCACATGATCTCCCGTACCACAGATGATTACCAGGCCATGGCCGATGCGGGCATTGTTGGATTGATAGAACCTGCTTTCTGGCTGGGCCAGCCACGCACGGGCCTTGATAGCTTTCGCGATTATTATAGCAGTCTTATTGGCTGGGAGCGTTTTCGTTCTTCTCAATTCGGCATTAAGCATTATTGCACCATAGGTTTAAATTCCCGTGAAGCAAACAATGAGGCTTTGGCTGAACAAGTAATGGAAATTCTGCCACTCTTTATTTACAAAGAAGGTGTTGTTGGTGTTGGCGAAATTGGTTTTGATGATCAAACCGCAGCCGAAGAAAAATATTACCGCCTGCAACTGGAACTGGCAAAAGAAGCAGGACTGCCGGTGCAAATTCACACACCGCACCGGGATAAAAAAAAAGGTACTACAAGAAGCATGGACATTGCTTTGGAACATGGCCTCGATCCCTACATGGTGATTGTTGACCATAACAATGAAGAAACTGTAAAAGAAGTTTTAGACAGGGGTTTCTGGGCAGCCTTCACCATTTATCCGTTTACCAAAATGGGTAACGAACGCATGGTGGAAATTGTAAAGCAATACGGCTCCGAACGCATTATGACGAATTCTGCTGCCGACTGGGGTATCAGCGATCCATTGGCTGTTCCGAAAACGGCGGCTTTGATGAAAGAACGTGGCATTAGCGATGAAGATATTCGCATGGTTACGTATCAAAACGCTATTACTGCATTTGCACAAAGCGGCCAGTTGGATGAAGCAGATTTTGTAACAGTGAAGGAAATTGATCAAAGCCAAAAATTTGCAGGCAATACGGTTTTACGCGGAGGACAGCAACCAAGGATTGATAAAAACTCGCTCATTATAAAATAAAACGTGGCTAAACTGATCGGTTTTTTGCGCCTCATGCGCCTGGCAAATATTGTAACGGCTGTTTCGGATATTCTGGCAGGTGTTGCCATAGCTTGTTTTGCAAGCGGAATACAATGGACGGAGCTTTCTTTTCTTCCCGTTTTCTTATTGATACTTTCTACAATTGGATTGTACGGCGGCGGCGTTGTATTTAATGATGTTTCTGACGCGGAGCTGGATAAAGTTGAACGTCCTGAACGTCCTATTCCCAGCGGATTGATTTCAAAAACTTCGGCAGCCTTCTTTGCTGCTATCTTATTAATCCTGGCAATAATTGCTGCTGCTTTTGTGCAGGAACAATTATTTTCTTTTTCTTCTTTTATTGCTACTGCTATTGCGGTTGCAGCCCTGGTATATGATAAATGGGGAA
>JAGIAB010000291.1 GCA_017745135.1 Flavisolibacter sp. | reverse complement strand
GGATTATAAGCACGAGGTATTTGCTGAGCATAATAAACTTAATGTTATGAAATAGGTACAAACGACTTTCTCTTAAATTTGTTTGATTGCATATGGATAGGAATTTACTACTGCGCACATACCGCTTAATGTACAGTGCCAAACTGATGGCCGAAACCTATGATGCAAACAGGCAGATCACAAAATATGTACACTCTACTTCGCGGGGACATGAAGCCATTCAATTAGCTACTGCATTTCAATTAAAACCACAGGATTGGGTAAGCCCTTATTATCGGGACGAAAGTTTATTGTTGGGCCTGGGGTGGACTCCATATGAGTTGATGTTGCAACTGCTTGCAAAAAAGGATGATCCCTTCACCGGGGGCAGAAGTTATTATTCGCATCCGGCTTCAAAGGAGGAAAACAAACCAAAGATCATTCATCAAAGTGCAGCAACCGGAATGCAGGCGATACCAACAACTGGTGTTGCACAAGGATTGCAATATTTAGAAGCAATTAGTAATCATATATCAGTTGTCAGTAATGAAGAGAAGCCGGTTGTGCTTTGTTCATTCGGTGATGCAAGTATAACCGAAGGAGAAGTGAGTGAAGCCTTTCAATTTGCTGTACTGAAAAAATTGCCGATCATTTATTTGGTACAGGATAATCGCTGGGGCATAAGCGTAAGTGCAGAAGAAGGAAGAGCCATGAGTTCTTACCGCTATGCACGGGGTTTTAAAGGAATGAAAAGAGTTCGTGTGGACGGTACTGATTTTTTCAAGAGCTATGATGTGATGAAGCATGTAATTGATGACGTTCGTGAAAAAAGAAGACCATGGCTGGTACATGCGAAAGTTTGTTTGTTGAATCATCATACAAGCGGAGTCCGAAAAGAGTTTTACAGGAGTGAAGAAGATCTGGCGAAGCATGCCGAAAATGATCCGCTTCCAAAATTTCGAAATAAAATTGTTCATGATTTTGGTGAAGACTATTTGCAGCAAATAGAAGAGGAAGTAAAAACAGAAATACAAGACCATTTTGAAAGAGCAATTGCCGCTGCTGAACCTGATGCTGCAAAAGTGCAGGAACATGTTTTTGTTCCAACACCTGTAATTGAAGAAGCGGGTGAGCGTAGGCCGGAAGGGAAGGAAAAGATAATTATGGTAGATGCTGCATTGTTTGCGATTCGTGAAATTATGGAGGAAGATGAACGATGTGTTTTATACGGACAGGATGTAGGAAAAAGATTGGGCGGTGTATTTAGAGAAGCAGCAACACTGGCGGAACATTTTGGTGAGCATCGTGTTTTTAATACAGCCATCCAGGAAGCCTACATCATTGGTTCAACGGTTGGCATGAGTGCAGTAGGATTAAAACCAATTGTTGAAGTGCAATTTGCTGATTATATCTATCCGGGATTTAATCAACTTGTTACTGAAATTTCGAAATCATGTTATCTCTCTTGTGGTAAATATCCGGTATCAACTATCATTCGCGTACCGGTTGGTGCGTATGGTGGCGGTGGCCCTTATCACAGCGGAAGTGTTGAAACAACTTTGCTAAGCATTAAAGGAATTAAAATTGCCTATCCAAGTAATGCTGCTGATATGAAAGGGCTGATGAAAGCGGCGTATTACGATCCGAACCCGGTTGTAATGCTGGAGCATAAAGGCTTATACTGGAGCAAAGTTCCGGGAACCGAAGAAGCCAAAACTATTGAGCCATCGAGAGATTATATTCTTCCATTCGGCAAGGGAAATATTGTATTGGAGGCAGATGAAGATTTTGCCGATAATGGAGAAAGTGTTTGCATCATCACTTACGGAATGGGAGTGTATTGGGCAAAAGCGGCTGCAAAAAATTTTACCGGACAGGTTGAAGTTATTGATCTCCGAACCTTATTTCCGCTTGATGAACATTTGATTTATTCATCCGTAAAGAAACATGGCAGATGTTTAGTGCTTACTGAAGAACAACAAAACAATTCATTTGCCGAAGCACTAGCAGGAAGAATTTCAAAAGAATGTTTTCGATATTTAGATGTACCTGTTGAAGTATTGGGAGCATTGAATGTGCCTGCCATGCCTTTGAATTTAGGATTAGAAAATGCGGTGTTGCCTAATGCAGAGAAAGTGAGTGAGAGGTTAGAAGTACTGTTGAAGTATTAATCCTGCTTGCAGGAGCCAGCCTTAAAGACCCTGACTTTTCAGTGAGGAACTTCGAAAATGATGATAAGAATTACAAGGCGTACAAGAGTGCACATTCGCTGCGCTCAGTGTAAACTGTGCAAGACAAGTCAAATAGTAGTAAAGCAGTTTGGTAAATAAAAATTATTATCATGATTCCATGATTGCTCTCTAATATTCTTTCCTTGTTAATAACCAAACTTTCCCTCATCCTCCATCAGAAGGGATAACCAATTGCCAGGTTATAAACAAGATTTTGTTTTCTCCATGCAGGATCAAGGAATTTAATATCCCTGAGCACCGACGGAGGAATCACCCATGGCTTGCGCAATGGGAAAGCAACATCAAATCGAATAACAAAAAGTGTTATGTCCAGGCGGATTCCCACACCGGCATCTACTGCCAGTTGACTCAGGAATTTACTGGTAAACTGAGCGCCTGCCTTATGGGTGTAGGTAGAATCATTCAGTAACCAGATATTTCCGGCTTCAAGAAAAATAGCTCCATATACAGGTCCTGAAAGATGTGGACGGAACTCAGTGTTCATTTCCAGTTTGATATCACCTGTCTGGTCTGGAATAATGCTGGAAGGTTTACCGCTAGTTGTTTTAGGGAAATAGGTTCCTGGTCCAACGGAGCGACTTCTGAATCCACGCAAACTGTTATTACCGCCGGTAAAGAATTGCTTGATGTAAGGTATTTGTGTAGAGTTGCCATACGGTATTCCAATACCTATGTCAATACGGTTTGCCCAGGTTGATTTCAAACCAATCCTTCGATAATAACGGATGTCGCCTTCGATTTTCACAAATTGCGAGAATGGAGTGCCAAACAATTTTGCAGTATCGCCTTTTTTGGCGTTAGCCCCTGTTAGTAATCCTGCAATATTCCCCGACACATCAATGACGCGGTTGAAATACCAGGCATTTAATGGTTGCACCCCATTAGCCATTTGATTATAGAGATATTCATACCGGCTGCCTAAAATAAATTGCTGATCAATGATATGGGTCAAACCAACAATGCTGTCCTGCAAATTCTTGTACGTTTCTGTAACGTTTAATGGCTGGACATATGTAATGCTAATTGGATAAAGTTCATGTGACCGCTGAATATTTCTCTTCCAGTTATAACCATATTCAAAGCGATAGGAATTAAGTGTATATAATTTTTGACGCCGCAAAATATCATAGCCGGCCCGTATCGTAGTTCTGGGCGCATATGCCCCTCTCTGGCGAAGATTCACAAATGGGACTACAAATCTGGGTACTGTAAAATTAGCTTCAACACCTGTCCTGTATGTATTGTACCCACTGAAAGCACCACTGAATTGAACGTCGGAACCGAGGTAAGCTGAAATATGGGCTTGTGCTGCACTTCGGAAGAGATTACGATGCTGCCATCCCAGGTTCAGTTGCCATCCGTTTAAATTATTTGACCGGGTGATGGTGGTAATTTCTGCACGTAAAGATTTGGGTGGATTGGGTGTGAGATAATAATAGGCGTTCAATTTTGGAGAATCAACAGGAGCCACTTCAAAACGGTTCTTTACAAATTTGAACGTATTTAAATTGATCAGACGGTTGAGGGTTTGATTATGATCGGTTCTGTTATAAACCTCGCCTGGCCTGAACTGCATGGTTTCTTCAAAAACATAGGGCTTGAAGCGTTGGCTCCTGTCGATGATGTGGTACCCTTTGTACACTTGTTCGTTTTCTCTTGAAGTATCCAAACGTGCCGTGTTCAACCTGTAGTTACTGTAAATGTAAACATCGTTAATGTGATAGATCTGCCTTGCTTCTTTCGGAGTTCCCGGTTTTACTGTCAGATACATATCTACCAAATGATTGCCGATAGTACTATCTGTTTTGATCAATAAGTAATCCGGACTGAAAAAATAAAATCCTTTTTCTTTGATGAGCGCATCAATCCTTGTTCTTTCGCCTCTGATCACTTCCAGATCGAATGGCTTGCCGGGAATTAATAAAGAGTTTTTTTTCGTTTGTGCAAGCGCCAGGGAAAGATCGCTGCTATCAGCGGGAAATTGCACTTTGTTAATAGAATAGCGTGGACCTGTTTCAACCGTGTATTTAGCAGATGCTTTCTTTCTTTTAATTGTGGTATCACCTGTAGTTTTTGCCTGGAAATAGCCTTTGTTCTCTGTATAGTTTTGAAGCAGTTTAATATTTGCATCCAAATCCAACTGGCTCAATAAAACCGGAGGCTGACCAAACTTGTCACGTATGTTTTTGAACAATCCTTTCTTAGCATTATAAAACATGCTGT
>JAGIAB010000290.1 GCA_017745135.1 Flavisolibacter sp. | reverse complement strand
TTCCTTTGATCATTGTACCGTCGGGAAAGGTGGCTACAATATCATCGGCAAAAAAATCGGCTGCTTTATCCAAAGTGTTGTCATCATAATATTTCCAGGCCCATAAAACTTTTTGTACATAGGCAGGATTGCCAATACTTATATTGGTGTATTGAACCTTGTAAGGCTGGCCGGAAGTTTGGTTTTTTGCCTGTGTTACATCCTGGGAAAAGGCACTTAAGCCAAGAGAGCAAAATAAAATTGTTGTTGCGGGAATCAATAGACGTTTCATGTCTGCAAGTTTTAGGTTAGAGAATTGATGTCAATGAAGGTGAAGATTGGTGTTTAGAAGGGAGGGACTATTAAGTTACGGAAGTTTGTTGTGTAACCGATAATTTTTTATTGCGGACGTATGCGGAAACGGCAAATGGAGTGTAAAGAAAAAGACTCCCTGATTAAGGAAGTCTTTCTTGTACCGAGGAGCAGATTTGAACTGCCGACCTCAGGGTTATGAATCCTGTGCTCTAACCAACTGAGCTACCTCGGCGGGGGTGCAAAAATAAGTATTCGGCCTCTTAGTGGAAAATGATTTTTTGCTGTTTTAACAAGCTATAAGAAATTTAGAGTGAAAGCGTATTTATGATAGAAATAAGACTGGCTGCAAAGACGGACGCTAAAGAAATTATTGACATTTATGCGCCTTCTATTCTCTCTGCAGCCGTTTCATTCGAAACCCAACTCCCTTCCATTGCAGAAATGCAAAAACGCATAGAAACCATTCTTCAAACCTATCCATGGATGGTTTGCGAGGTTGATGGAAAAATTGCCGCTTATGTGTATGGTTCCAAACACCGCGACAGGGAAGCCTACCAATGGAGCAGCGAATGTTCAGTATATGTTCACCAAGATTTTAAAGGAAAAGGAATTGGGAAAGAAATGTATCAACTTTTATTTCAGATTCTAAAATTGCAGGGGATCAGGAACGTGTATGCCGGAATTACTTTGCCAAATAAAGCCAGTGTAATTCTTCACGAAAATTGTGGTTTTGAAAAATTTGCCGAGTATGAAAATGTAGGTTACAAACTCGGAAACTGGCATACAGTAGGATGGTGGAAGCTCCAGCTCAATGAGTATGATCCGGATCCTCCACCACCTTTGAAATTTTCTGAACTGGATGTTGAAATGATTGCCGGTCTTTTTCAAAAAACAGCTCAGAGTATACAATCAAAACTTACTGGTTAGCTCCTGTTTCCGCTTCCATCCTGTACACTTTCTTTTTCGGTGCGAAGGATGTTCGGGTTGTCATTTGTATTGGCAGTATCATTCGGATTTCCACCCATGGCATTATTACTGCCCGATCTGTATTTGGTTTCAATATACTCTTTGAAATTCATCACATCCTGGCGAATCATTTTTTCAAAAACTGGTGTCAGCATTTTGGCAATGCCTGAACCAATTTCACCGGCAGGAGGATGATAGGTCATTACAACTTCCAGCTCTGTTCCTTCGCCACCCAATGCATCGTGGAAAGTAACCTTACCGGCATTGTTGATCATGGAGTTTGGAATGGATTGCCACCCGATCAAATAGCCCGGTTCTTCTTTCACAATCTCTGCATTCCATTTTACCCTGCCGATGTTTCCCGGAATGATTGCTTCCCAATGCGAGTGCTTCGAATCAATTTCGGTAACCGATGCCAGGTGCTTCATGAACAAAGGAAGATTCTCCAGCTTGCGCCAGAAAGCATACACTTCATCCTTTGGTTTGTTAACGATCAAACCCGTGCGGATGTTGACGTTTTGTGTATGCGTAACGCCTTTTGTTTTTCCCATGCTTTCATACACAGGGCAATGACCCGAGGCACCACGATACAACAAATAACCACCCAATGCGGTTCTGATTAATCCACCAATAGGATGTTTGAATAAATTATTCAAGCCTGATGAAAGAAGCCATGCACCCACAGCCGCACTTGCTATGCGTTCACCCTGCCCTACGTTCACAACACCACTGCCGCTTTGTGGTGTGAATTCATTGTCTGCATGCCAGCTTCCGTATTGTTCATTTGCCATAAAAATTATTTTTGGAATGAAAGATTTTTGGTTCTAAACAGTTTTTGCAAATCTTATGCCTCAAACTCATGAATTTGCTGGTAAATAATCGGTGATAAAAACCTGCTCGTTTTTATTTAAGGGCTGAGGGACTGAGTAGTTTGAGTAGAAAAATACACAGAACGATTAGGATGCCTGGCAGGGTTTAGCTTAAGCAAGTGGTGAGTAAGTGGCATTTGAGTACGCGTCGTGATTATAAAACGGGTGTTGCATTGAGGCTGTTTATGTAGCAATCTTCACCGCTACTATCAACGCCTGTTGTGTCACTCACTTCTGCGTTCGGTAATTCTATTGGGCAAGGTGGATGTATTATCATGGGAATTTGAAAGGGTAATAAATTACGGAAGAAAGAACACGAGATATCACGGACTGAAGGAGGATTGAAATGAGACAAAGACATTCCAATCCCGAAGGGATGGCATTACTATAGTTTTTTAATTGATCAGAACCGGGATCTAAACTCCGAAGGAGTGATATTAAGTGGTGTTGTAATCAGGATATTGAATTCTAATGTCACTCCTTCGGAGTTGGGGAAGAATAGCAAAGACCTTTTTTGTTTCTATAGTAATGCCATCCCTTCGGGATTTTGATACTTCGGTGATACGCTTGTCTTCCACTGTAAGCCCATCCTGAAAACTTTTTTTAGTGTTAACCTTCTTCTGTGAATATTCTGCTATGGAAAAAATAATTGTATCTGGCAGTGAAAGCCGAAAGTGATGATAAGCGATAAGAACCCCGAACGGAGCGTCGCAAGTCAAGTCAAATAGTAGTAGTGAACGTTTGGTAAATAAAAATTCACAATAAAAACGTCGCCACCTTAATTGTTCAGGCTTTGCAGTCTGCAACCTGAAACCTGTAACTTGTAACCTGTAACTTGTCACCTGCAATTACAAAATCACTCCTGCATTTTCCATTGTCTTTACTTCAGTTCTGTCGGGATACACTTCCAATGCCTTTTCAATGCAGTTCATTGCATCATTAATATCATTGAGGTTAAGTACATAAGCTAACCGCACTTCGTTTTTTCCTAAACCACTGGTTCCATAAAAACCTGTGGCAGGCGCCAGCATTACTGTTTGGTTTTGATAAGAGAATGATTCCAGCAACCACTGGCAAAATTTATCAGAATCATCAATCGGCAACCTGGCCATGGCATAAAATGCGCCGCCAGGATTGGGACAAAAAACTCCGGGCATTGCATTCAACCGTTTTACCAGTAAATCTCTTCTTGCCAGATACTCTGCTTTCGGTTTATTAAAATAAGATGCAGGCAGGTCAACAGCAGCTTCCGCCATGATTTGTGCAAGGCCGGGAGGACTTAACCTTGCCTGCGCAAATTTCATGGCAACATCATACACTTCCTTGTTTTTTGTAACGAGTGCACCCAGTCTGGCACCGCATGCGCTGTAACGTTTGCTAATGGTATCTATCAACACAATATGTTCATCCATGCCTGTTAAATGAAAGGCACTGGTGTATTCGCCCGAATAAGAAAACTCACGATACGCTTCATCAGAGAATAAATACAAATCGTGCTTGAGACAAATTGTTTTCAGGTCTTCCATTTCCTGCCTGCTGTACAAATAACCTGTCGGGTTGTTTGGACTGCAAATGATAATTGCTTTTGTTTTTGGAGTGATCACTTTTTCAAAATCCTGTATAGGAGGCAGGGCAAAGCCAGTGTCAATTGTCGATGTGATAGGAACTACTTTCACTCCGGCAGCAACAGCAAATCCATTGTAGTTGGCATAAAACGGTTCAGGGATAATGATTTCATCACCTGGATTTAAACAGGAGAAAAAACCAAACATAATGGCTTCCGATCCTCCCGTGGTAACAAGTATTTCATCGGCAGTAACGTTAATGCCCACAGTTTTATAATAGGTAACCAGCTTTTTGCGATAGCTTTCATTACCGGCGCTGTGGCTGTATTCCAAAACCCGGATATCAGTTTTGCGAACGGCATCTAAAATAGATGGCGGTGTTTCAATATCGGGTTGCCCGATGTTGAGATGGAAAACCTTAATTCCTTTTTTCTTTGCAGCCTCTGCATAAGGCACTAATTTTCGAATTGGTGAAGGAGGCATTTCCCGTCCGCGTTCTGATATCTGTAGCATCTTACAAAGATAGTTTTGTCTTACTAAGACGGATTGTTGTATGAAAACTTTTTGAATTTTGAGTAAAGCGGAATCCGGTTTTGGATACTTTAAATACTAATGGGTTGACCGAAGCGCAATGGACCATGCACACTTATTCTACCCTTCGATAATAGGCTGTACCACCATCCTGGTAACAATTTGGTGTACTTAAGGTCAGCTTTCCATCGGCTACATCAATATATCTGTACTCGCCTGAAGGATCTTCATTGGTAG